>NZ_LMLN01000013.1:40265-255039 GCF_001421915.1 Sphingomonas sp. Leaf62
GGGGAGAGGGCTTTACGACACCACTCTCGACCAGCCACCGCGCGAGTTTCGCCACCCGCTCGACCTTGTCGGCAACCGTGCCCAGCTTCTCGTGAAACACGATCTTGTCGAGCTTCGGCAACTGGTCCTCCAGCCGCGTCTTCAGATCGGTCTCGTAAAAGAACTTCGCATCCGACAGCCGCGCCGCCAGCACCTTGGCATTGCCCGCGACGATCCGCTCGCCGCCGTCCGCCGCATCGATATTGCTGGTACAGACGAACGCGTTGGCCAGCTTGCCCTCCGCATCGCGGCACACGAAATATTTCTGGTTCACCCGCGCGGTCAGCTGGATCACCTCCGGCGGAACGCTAAGGAACGCTTCGTCGAAGCGCCCGATCAACGGCACCGGCCATTCAGTGAGGCCGGCATTTTCCGCCAGCAGCCCTTCATCCTCGACCAGCTTCAGGCCGGCACCCTGTGCCGCCATCTTTGCGCCCACCGCGATGATCGCGGCGCGTTCGTCCTGATCGACAATCACATGGCACGCGCGCAGCTTCTCGACATAGTCCGCCGCCGACCCGATCGTGATCGCACCCGGATGGTGGAAACGATGCCCCAGCGTCACCGCGCCGCTGGTCACGCCCGCAACCTCGCACGGCACGACTTCGCTGCCGAACAGCGCGACGATGCCCTGCAACGGCCGCACCCAGCGTGGGGACTCCGGGCTGAGCGACACCGCGCCCCAGCGCATCGACTTGGGCCACGGGAACGCCCGCACGATCGCCGGGATCGCTAGGCTAAGCACCTGCGCCGTCTCGCGCCCCGGCACCTCGGTCACCGCGAACAACACGCCGTCGCGCTCGGTCAGCGCCTCACGCGTCAGGCCGGTCTTGCGCAGAAATCCTTCCAGCGCCTGTGGCGGGGCCGACGCCCGCGGCCCCTTCACCTCTTCGCGCACCGGTTCGGTCCGCTCGGGCAAGTCTTGCGCGATCAGCACCAGCCGCCGGGGCGTCGCATAGGTCGTGATCCGCGCCGCCGCGATGCCCGCCTTGCCCAGTTCGCCGACGAACAGTTTCTGCAGATCCTCCCGCGCGCGGGCCTGCATCCGTGCCGGGATCTCTTCCGACCGCAGTTCGAGCAGGAAATCGGTCATGCCACCCACCCCGGAAACTTCGCCTGCCATTTGGGCGTCTGCGTCTCGATAAACTTCGCGCAGCTGGCCTTCGCCAGATCGCGCACCCGCCCGATATAGGCCTGCCGCTCCGCGACCGAGATCACACCGCGCGCATTCAGGAGGTTGAACACATGGCTCGCCTCGATCGCCTGTTCATAGGCCGCGATCGGTACGTCGTTGGCCAGCGCATTCTCGCACTCGGCCGCCGCCTTTTTGAACAGGTCGAACAGCCCGTCGGTATCGGCGACCTCGAAATTCCATTTCGACATCTGCTTCTCGTTTTCGAGAAACACGTCGCCATAGGTGACGCCGGCGTCGTTGAACGCGAGGTCGTACACGCTGTCCTTGTCCTGGATATACATGGCCAGCCGCTCCAGCCCATAGGTCAGCTCACCCGCGACCGGCTTGCAATCGAACCCGCCCATCTGCTGGAAATAGGTGAACTGGGTGACTTCCATCCCGTCGCACCACACTTCCCAGCCCAGACCCCACGCGCCCAGCGTCGGCGATTCCCAGTCGTCCTCGACGAAGCGTATGTCGTGCTGCGTGAAGTCGATCCCGATCGCGGCCAGCGACCCCAGATACAGCTCCTGCAGATCGGGCGGAGAGGGCTTCAGGATCACCTGATACTGATAATAATGCTGCAACCGGTTCGGGTTCTCGCCATAGCGCCCGTCGGTCGGCCGCCGCGAGGGCTGGACGAACGCCGCATTCCACGGCTCCGGCCCCAGCGCGCGGAGCGTGGTCGCGGGGTGGAACGTGCCCGCGCCCATCCGCATGTCATAGGGTTGCAGGATGACGCAGCCCCGATCGCTCCAATAGTCATGGAGCGTCAGGATCATTTTCTGGAAGCTGAGCGGGGCGGACATGGTTTCGCCTATTGATGCAAGAGCCTTCGCGCCTAGCCCTTGGGGCGAACGCGGGTCAAGGTTGCGGCCGGGGCACCGGCCCCGCTAAGCCCACGCGCATGTCGGCCCGACCCTTCCTGTCCTGCATCGCCCTCGTGCTCGGCTGGCTCTCGCTCGCCAGCCCGGTCGCGGCCCCGGCAGCGCTTGCCCCGGCGCTGTGGGTCGCGCGCGATGCTGATACGACGATCTGGCTGTTCGGCACGGTGCATCTGCTGCGTCCCGGCACGCCGTGGCTGACCGGTCCGGTCGCGCGGGCCGTTGCCGACAGTGACGTGCTGACCCTCGAAATCGCGCCGACCACCCCCGATGCGATGGCGCAGGCGCTGGTCGCGGTCGCGCCGGTCCGCCCCGCCCCGCTGCCGCCCGCGCTCGACCGGCGCTTGCGCAAGCGGGCGCACGACCTCGGCTTTCCGGCGCAGGCGTTCGACGCGACCGATCCATGGTTCGCCGCCACCACCCTCGCCGCACAGCCGCTCGCCCGTGCCGGCTACGGCCCGGCCCCCGCGCCCGAAACGCTGCTGGCGACGCTCGCCGATCGCAGCGGTACCGCGATTGAGCCGCTCGAAACCCTCGACCGGCAACTCGCCATCTTCGCCGCGTTGCCGCAACCCGCGCAGCGCACGATGCTGGCGCGCGTGCTCGACGATCCCGATCCGGTGCCGGCGATGGACCGCGTCGTCGCCGCATGGGGTCGGGGCAATGTGGCCACGCTCGACCGCCTGCTGGCAAGCGACATGGACGACGCCGGCCCGGCGGTCCGCGCCGCGCTGCTCGACCGGCGCAATGCGGCATGGGCGCGGACGATCGCCAAGTGGATGCGGCAAGGCGGCACGCGATTCGTCGCGGTCGGCGCGGGGCATCTGGCCGGGCCGGGCAGCGTGCAGGCACGGTTGCGGGCGATGGGGATAGAAGTGACGCGGGTGCAGTAGCCGCCGCCGCTGCCCCACCACCCACCCCATTTGGTTCGAGCCGCTTCGAGCGAAGTCGGGAAGCGTCCGTCGAGAACGCGGTCGCTTGGGGCACCCTCTTCTCGACTACGGTTTTCGGCAAGCTCGAAGCAAACGGATTTGAGGCCGTCAGTAATATGGGGCAGGCCCCTAACCTTGCCTTTCTCCCCGAACTCCCCTATGCGCCCGCGCTTGTTCGTGCCGGGGTCATCCCTGGAGGCCCGGCCGCGCAAGACTGATAAACCAAGCATTCAAGGAAGACATGATGAGCGATACGCTGCACCTGTCGGCCGAGACGCGCGATCGGGCAGGCAAGGGAGCCTCCCGTGCCCTGCGTCGCGATGGCCGCGTCCCCGCCGTGATCTATGGCAACAAGCAGGACCCACAGGGCATCCACCTGAACGCCCGTGAACTGATGAAGCAGCTGATGACCGGCCACTTCATGAACTCGGTCATCATGGTCGATGTCGGTGGCGCGAAGGTGCGCACGCTGGCCAAGGACGTCGCGTTCGACGTCGTCAGCGACCAGCCGATCCATGTCGATTTCCTGCGTATTGCCGAGAACGCGACCGTGACCGTCGCCGTGCCGGTGGTGTTCACCAACGAAGACGACGCACCTGGCATCAAGCGGGATGGCGGTGTTCTGAACGTCGTGGCGCACGAGATCGAACTGACCGTCGAAGCGTCGAACATCCCGACCGAGATCGTCGTCGACCTGACCGGACGCGAAGTCGGCGATTCGATCCATCTGTCGGACGTGACGCTGCCGAACGGCGCCGAAGCGACCGCCGGGGACGACACCGTCACCGTCGCAACGATCAGCCAGCCGACCACGCTGACTGCCGAGGACGAGGCGCTCGACGCCGAAGTCGCCGAAGCGCAGTCGGCCGAAGCCGCTGCCGAAGGCGAAGGCGAGGACAAGGCCGAGGGCTGATCCGCCCCGCCTTTCCGGCGCTACGAAGGAGCGGGATGGCCGAGGTCGTCCCGCTCCTTTGCGTTTTGGAGCACCACGTCATCCCGGCGCAGGGCGGGATCCATTTTGTCGGATGCTGGCGATGAAGATGTAGCGGGGCCGCGTCCATGGATCCCGGCCTCCGCCGGGATGACGTACGTCGTCGAGGACGAACCTCGCCCCCCAACCGTCACCCCGGACCTGATCCGGGGTCCCGCCTCTTCTTCCGCCGGAACCAGGCGCTCCCACCCGTGACCAACGCCCCCACACCCGCTACAGTCACCCGCCAGCCACCCCAAAGGACCCCTCGATGCAGCTCTGGACCGGCCTCGGCAATCCCGGCCCGCAATATGCCATGCACCGCCACAATATCGGTTTCATGGCAGTCGACGCCATCGCCGAGGTCCATGGCTTCACCGCCCCGAAACGGGCCTTCCAGGGCTGGGTACAGGAAGGTCGGATCGGCACGCAGAAGATCCTGCTGCTCAAACCCGGCACCTATATGAACGAAAGCGGCCGTTCGGTCGGCGAGGCGATGCGCTTCTACAAGCTGACGCCGGCCGACGTCACCATCTTCCACGACGAACTCGACCTCGCCCCGTTCAAGCTGAAGGTGAAGACCGGCGGCGGCCATGCCGGCCATAACGGGTTGCGCTCGACCGACGCGCATATCGGCCCCGACTTCCGCCGCATCCGCCTCGGCATCGGCCATCCGGGGCACAAGGACCGGGTAAGCCCCTATGTCCTCGGCAATTTCGCCAAGGCCGAACTCGACGACCTGACCGACCTGCTCGGCGCGGTCGCCGCCGAAGCCCCATGGCTGGCGGCAGGCGACGACGTGCGCTTCATGAACGAGATCGCACGGCGGATGGGGTGAGAGGGGCTGTGAACGGCGACGAACGTTGTCGACCACTACAACAACGGCATCGTCACCGCGCACTTAATCCGGGGTGACGAAAGAGTCCCCTCCCCCCAAACCGCAAGATCGGTCGAGCGCCCCGCCCCTTCCCGCGCCTACATCCCCGTGCCACACAAGGAACGGACATGACGCCGGCGCAACGCACCTATCACAACCGCATGCGCCGCGCGCTCGACCATATCGACCGGCATCTGGACGACGATCTCGACCTCGCAACCATCAGTGCGGTTGCCGCCTTCTCGAAATTTCATTTCCACCGGCAATTCACCGCGTGCTTCGGCCTGTCGGTGCATCGCTATGTCCAGCTCGCCCGGCTGAAACGCGCGTCGTACCAGCTCGCCTATCGCGATCGCGACCGGATCACCGACGTTGCGCAGGATGCCGGTTATGACGCCCCCGACGCCTTTGCCCGCGTCTTTCGCAAGCGCTTCGGGCAATCGCCGTCCGATTTCCGTTCCGCGCCCGATTGGGCGCCGTGGCGTGCGGCGCTCCTGCCGCTCGACGACTTGAGGAACCGAACGATGCAGCATTTCGACCCGATCACCATCCGCGATTTCCCCGCCACGCCGATCGCGCTCATGTCGCATGACGGCGATATGGCAGCGATCGGCGACACGATCCGCCGCTTCATCGCGTGGCGTCGCGCGAACCGCCTGTCGCCCGCCGACAGCCCGACCTTTAACATCTTCCACACCGATCCCACCGACCCGGCGGCGGGACCGGTCCGCATCGACCTGTGCGTCGGCACCGACCGCCAGTTCCCGGCGAGCGATGACGTGACCGCCGGACTGATCCCCGCCGGCCGCTGCGCTGTGCTGCGCGTAACCGGCCGCAGCGACGATCTGGAGGCCGCCGCGCTGCACCTCTACCGCGAATGGCTGCCCGCCAGCGGCGAGGAACTGCGCGACTTCCCGCTATTCTGTCAGCGGGTCAGCTTCTTCCCCGACGTGCCGGAGGGGGAAGCGATCACCGACCTGTTCCTGCCGCTGCGCTAGAGGGGGTTGGGGGCGCGCGCTCCCAACCCCGTCACCCCGGCCTTGAGCCGGGGTCCCGCTTCTTCCGCCCACCGCAAAAATCAGGCCCCGAATCGAGCCGAGACGTCGGCAACTTCCCAATCCGTACCCCGGCCTCCACCGGGTACGGTGACGCGTGGCAGCGTCATCGCAAAACCGCTTTCCTACACCTTCGCGACAAGCCATCCTCGCCGGACCGATCCCTTGCCCGCCAACCACGGCCACCACCAACGCGACCCGACCGCGAAACGCGCACGAGTGTGACTTTTGTGACCTTTGGCCCGGTCTTGCGCCAAGCCGGCCCGCGCCGATAGGAAAGCGTCCATGGCCAAGCTCCTCCGAATGCTCGCTTTCCTCCTCGCCCTGTCCGGCGGCGCCGTCCATGCCGCCCCGCGCTGCACCCTGTCCGGCGAGTCGCAGGTCACCGTCGGCGACCGATCGGTACTGGTCCACCTGCCGCCGAGCCCCACCACCCCCGCCCCGCTGGTCATCCTGCTCCATGGCAGCGGCAGCACCGGACCGGCGATTCTCCGCGATTCGAACCTCGCCGCAGCATCGGACCAGCACGGCTTCGTCGTCGCCGCCCCCGACGCCGGCATCCCCCATGACAAGGGTTTCGTCTGGAACATCCCCGGTGTGCCCACCGTCGCCGGGACGATCCCCGGTCCCGACGCGCCCGACGACGTCGCCTTTCTCGGCGCGCTGATCGACCGGTTGGCGAAGGCCGGCTGTGTCGATCCCGCCCGCGTCTATGCCACCGGCCTGTCGGGCGGCGGGCGGATGACATCGTGGCTCGGCTGCGTCGCGGCCGACCGCTTCGCCGCGATCGCCCCGGTCGTGGGCCTGCGCGCCGGCAATCCGCTCGCCAGCGATCCGACCCGCCCCGATCCCGCCACCTGCCGCCCGAGCCGGCCGGTTCCGGTCATCGCCTTCGCCGGCGATGCCGACACCACCAACCCGATCGAAGGCGGCGGCGCAAAATACTGGTCCTACACCATGCACGCCGCCGAACGGCGCTGGGCGTCGCTCAACCGCTGCACCGCCGACCCCACGACCCGCTGGGTCGCGGCCAGGGTCTATGAGGAACGCTACACACGCTGCCGGGGCGGCGCGGACGTGGTCGGGCGGATCACCGTCGGCGGCGGGCATAGCTGGGTGGTCGACAACGACGCGCTCTGGGCGTTCCTGTCGCAGCACCGCCGCTGACCCTTTCCAAAGCGCCTCCGATCCGCCAAGTCGCACCGATGACCGTCCGCGCCCTGTTCCCGACCCATCTCTACGAAGCGACCTTCGACGACGCGCTCGTCGCCGAGCTAGACGCGTCGGTCCGCGCACTGGCCGAGCAGGACATGGCCGGGCGACGCTGGTCGAAGGAGCATGGCTATCACGGCTATACCTCCTATGCCTCGCTGAACGACCTGCCACTGCGCGATCCGGTGTTCGCCGATCTCAAGCGCATCCTCGACCGCAATGTCGCGAAATTTGCCGCCGCCTGCGGCATGGAGCTTGGGCGCGGCAAGCTGAAGCTCGACAGCCTGTGGGTGAACTTGTTGAAACCCGGCGGCGGCCATTCGGGCCATCTCCACCCGCACAGTGTCGTCTCCGGCACCGTCTATGTCGCGGTTCCCGAGGGGGCCGGCGGCATCCGCTTCGAAGACCCGCGTCTGCCGATGCTGATGGCCGCTCCCACCCGCCCCGGCACGTTCGAAACCGTCGTGCCCCGGCCCGGCACGCTCCTGCTGTGGGAAAGCTGGCTGCGGCACGAGGTCATGCCCCATGCCGGCAAGGGCGAGCGGATCAGCGTCAGCTTCAACTATCGCTGGTAGCTTTTGCAAAGACCGCCGCCAGCCGCTAAGGGGCGGGCTTTCCATCATCACCGGGATTGCGCCAAGTGGGTTTTCGCTGCGGTATCGTCGGGCTGCCGAATGTCGGCAAGTCCACCCTGTTCAATGCCCTGACGCAGACTCAGGCAGCGCAGGCGGCCAACTACCCCTTCTGCACGATCGAACCGAACGTCGGTAACGTCGCCGTCCCCGATCCGCGGCTGGATGCGCTGTCGGACATCGCCGGTTCGGCCAAGAAGGTCGAAACGCAGCTGGCGTTCGTCGACATCGCCGGCCTCGTGCGCGGCGCGTCGAAGGGCGAGGGTCTCGGCAACCAGTTCCTCGGCAACATCCGCGAAGTCGACGCGATCGTGCATGTGCTGCGCTGTTTCGAGAATGACGATATCCAGCATGTCGACGACCGGGTCGACCCGATCGCCGATGCCGATACCGTTGAAACCGAGCTGATGCTCTCTGACCTCGAGTCGCTCGAAAAGCGCGTGCCGAACCTCGCCAAGAAGGCGCAGCAGGGCGACAAGGAAGCGAAGATCGGCGTCGTCGTCCTCGGCCGCGCGCTCGACCTGTTGCGCGAAGGCAAGCCCGCGCGCCTGACCGAGATCAAGGACGAGGAAGAGGAACGGCTGTTCGCACAGGCGCAGCTGCTGACCGCCAAGCCGGTCCTCTATGTCTGCAACGTCAACGAAGAGGACGCGGCCGAGGGCAACGAACTGTCCGCCAAGGTCTTTGCCAAGGCCAAGGCGGAAGGTGCCGAAGCTGTCGTCGTCTCCGCCGCGATTGAGGCCGAAATCGCCACGATGGCACCCGCCGACCGCGCCGAATTCCTGTCCGATCTGGGTCTGGCCGAAACCGGCCTAGCCCGCGTGATCCGCGCCGGCTACTCGCTGCTTCACCTGCTGACCTTCTTCACGGTCGGCCCCAAGGAAGCCCGCGCATGGACCGTGTCGGTCGGAGCGAAGGCACCGCAGGCGGCCGGCGAGATCCACAGCGATTTCGAACGCGGCTTCATCCGTGCCGAAACCATCGCCTTCGACGACTATGTCGCGTGCAAGGGCGAAAGCGGCGCACGCGATGCGGGCAAGCTGCGCGCCGAAGGCAAGGAATATGTCGTGCAGGACGGCGACGTGATGCTGTTCCGCTTCAACGTCTGATCGCACGCCACATTCCTGTCACCGGCGGGCGATAGACGAACGACGTGTCCTTGTACCGAGACCTGTCATGCGTATCCCCGCTTTGTTCGTCGCGCTCGCCGCCTTGTCAGGCTGCGTCATCCAGACCGGATCGGTAGCGCCACCGCCCGCTGCGGTCGCCGAGGCGAAGGCGCCGGTCACGATCCTGATCGGCGTCGACGGCGCCCGGCCAGACTATCTGTCGCCAGCGATCGCGCCGAACCTGTCGCGGCTGGCGGCGGACGGCGTGTCGGCGTCGATGCAGCCGAGCTTCCCGACCAAGACCTTCCCCAATTTCTGGACGCTCGCGACCGGCGTGCGCCCCGACAAGTCGGGCATCGTCGGCAACAAGATGGAGGACGCCACCCGCCCCGGCGAGGTCTTCACCATGGCGACCGACGACCCCTTCTGGTGGAACACCGCCAAGCCGATCTGGATCGCTGCCGAGGAAGGTGGCGTGCGCAGCGCGACGATGTTCTGGCCGGGCAGCGAAGTCGCATGGGGCGGTACCGGCAAGCCCGACCACGGCGTCTATACCGGCGGCCACCACGCGTCGGACTGGCAGGCGTTCAATCAGGCGATCACCGCCGAACAGCGCGTCGATGCGGTGGTCGACTGGCTGCGGCGACCGGCGGCGACCCGCCCGCGGTTCGTCACCCTCTATTTCGACGATGTCGACGTCGCCGGCCACGACGACGGCCCGCATTCGCCCGAGACGCTGGGCGCGATGACCCGCGTCGATGCCGCGATCGGCCGGTTGCAGCGCGAACTGGCGGCTCTGAATCAGCCGGCGAATCTGATCGTCGTCGCCGATCACGGCATGGCAGCGGTCGCTACCGACCGGGTCATTGCGTTCGACCGCATCGCACCGGTCGACAGCTATCGCCTGATCGAAACCGGTCCCTATGCCGCGATCGAACCGATGCCGGGCAAGGAAGCCGTACTTGCCGCTGCGCTCGGCCAGCCACAGCCGCATATGCAATGCTGGCCGAAGGCACAGATCCCGGCGCGGCTGCGCTACGGCACCCATCCGCGCGTGCCGTCGTTCCTGTGCCTTGCGGAGATCGGCTGGACGATCCTGGCGACCGCCCCGACGCGGCCGTTGACGGGAGGCGCGCACGGCTATGATGACGCCGCGCCGGATATGCAGGCGCTGTTCGTCGCCGGCGGCCCTGCCTTCCGACCGGGCGTCAAGCTGCCGGCGTTCCGCAACACGGCGGTCGCCCCCCTGCTTCGTCGGATGCTCGGACTACCCACCGATCCGACGCTCGACGGGGATGGCGGCATCGCGGCGGCGGCGCTGCGATAATGTTTGCCAGCCGGTGGGTTTCGTCCTGAAACTGCCGCCATGCGCTATTTCGAGGACATCGCCGTCGGCGAAACCGCCCGCTTCGGCTCCTACCGCGTCGAACGCGACGCGGTGGTCGACTTCGCCCGGGAGTACGACCCACAGCCGTTCCACCTTTCCGACGAAGCCGCCGCGCAGACCCATTTCGGGCGGCTGGCGGCGAGCGGCTGGCATAGCTGCGCGATGACCATGGCGATGCTGGTCGATCATTGGACCGCGAACCCGATCGCCAGCCTCGGTGCGGCGGGCATCGACGAACTACGCTGGAAGCGACCCGTCTATCCCGGCGACACCCTGTCGTGCGAAACCGTGGTCCGGTCGGTTCGCGCGTCGCGCAGCCGTCCGGAAATGGGCAATGTGGCGAGCGAGGTGACGGTCCGTAATCAGGCGGATCAGGTGGTGCTGACGTTCATTTCGCAAGCACTGATCGCGACGCGGGCGGGCAAGGCCTGATACGCCTCTTTTCTGCTCTTTGCCGCACGCCATTACGAACTCGTCCCGCCATTCCAGCGGGGCCCTTCTTGGTACCACCGTCTATACCGGGGCGTTGTAGGAATACGAAGCTTCGCGTGACGTTCGCAGACTCCACGACTTCGCGCGATCTAAAACCTTCGAAACCGGTAAGAGCGTGGCCCTAATCCGGTCGCCGTCCGCCACGCCCCGGTCCGCGTCCTTCCGGTCCCCGGATGCGACCGCCGGCCGGACGAACCCCTTCGGGCCGCTCGAAGCCACGGACCGCTCCAGCCCCTTGCCTTGGCGACTGGCCGGACCCGCGCGGCACATTTTCGAATCCTCGCCGTCGTTCGAAACCCGGCCGGGACGCGTTGCCCGGCGAGGCATCCGGCTGACCGGGGACCGGCGATTGGGTCGATCCGCGCGGCACATATTCGAACCCGCGTCGCCGATCGAAGCCCGGCCGTGCCGCACCATCCGGACGCACATCGGGCCTGCCACGCCAGCCGCCCGGACGACCGGGCAGCGGGGACTGGCTGGTCCCGCGCGGGACATTCTCGAAGCCGGGCCGCCGGTCGAACCCCGGTCGATCCCACCTATCCCAGCGCGGCCGCCCATTGCCCCAGTCGCCGCGCCACTGGCCGCGCCGCTGCTCCCAGAAGTAACGCTGGCGATCGTTCCAGCGGAACGGCCGACGATAGCGATCGTAGACGTAATAGCCGGTGCCCGGATAATAATAGTCGCCGAACCATCCCCAATACGGATCGCCGAACCCGGCAGCAT
Organism: Sphingomonas sp. Leaf62; assembly: GCF_001421915.1. Taxonomy (NCBI): domain Bacteria; kingdom Pseudomonadati; phylum Pseudomonadota; class Alphaproteobacteria; order Sphingomonadales; family Sphingomonadaceae; genus Sphingomonas; species Sphingomonas sp. Leaf62. Next base: position 51,752 of record NZ_LMLN01000013.1, read on the forward strand.
AGGGATCGGCATAGCCGCCATAGCCCCCATAACCACCGCCGCCGTAATAGCCCGATCCGACGCCGACCCCGACGCCACCATAGCCAAGATCGCCATAGGCGCAGGCGGACACGCCTGCCCCCGCCGCCAATGCCAGCACGATCGCGCGCAGCCGGTAAAACATGCGATTGCTCCTGCGGGTCGCTGGGCCTGTCGATAACGGCTGCCGCGCCCGATAATGGATAATAACGTAAAACGACCGGTCGACGCGGCCGGTTCCTGCACGCCGCCGTCCCGGCACGGCACGACATCGTGCCGCTTGCCCGCTGCCGTCCAAACCGCATAGAGCGTGCCCATGCCGACTGCCGCCCTCGCCGCCCATTCCGGTGTCGTTCCTCCCCGGGAGGGCTTTGCCGTGTCCGACGTCGCGGCATTCGCGGCGTTCGTATTCATGGTGGTGCTGGCCCGGCGGGCGATCCGCAACCGCAAGCGCAAGGACTGACATGGACGCGTTCGATCGGCTCGAATCGGTAATCGTCAGCCGGATCGGCGGCGATCCCGCCCAGTCCTATGTCGCGAAGCTCCATGCGCGCGGCACGGGCAAGATCGCGCAGAAGGTCGGCGAGGAGGCGGTGGAATGCGTCATCGCCGCCTGCAGCGACGATCGCGCCGGCCTGATCGGCGAAGCGGCCGACCTGATGTTCCATCTGACCGTGCTGCTCGCCGATCGCGGCATCACGCTGGACGACGTCCGCGCCGAACTGACCGCCCGCGAAGGCCGCTCGGGCATCGCCGAAAAGGCCGCCCGTCCCAAGGAGTGATCCCATGCCGATCGATGCCACCCAGGCGTACGACCCCGACAACATCTTCGCCCGCATCCTGCGCGGCGAGATCCCGGCGAAGCGCGTGTACGAGGATGATTTCGCCCTCGCCTTCCACGACATCGCTCCGCAGGCGCCGGTTCATATTCTGGTGATTCCGAAGGGCGCGTACGTATCGTGGGACGATTTTTCCGCGCGCGGCAGCGATGCGGAAATCGCGGGTTTCGTCCGCGCGGTGGGACAGATCGCCCGCGACAACGGACTGGTCGAACCCGGCTATCGCCTGCTCGCCAATATCGGCGGAGACGGCGGACAAGAGGTGCCGCATCTGCACCTCCACCTGTTCGGCGGGCAGCCGCTGGGACCGATGCTGTCGCGATAGGACAGCTTTATTACACGAAAGGAATTGCACGGACGGTTTTTGCGGGTAGGTTCACGCCTTTGTAATCCACGGCCCTCGGTTGAAGGTGCCGTGTCTGGGGGGCCTGTATGATTTTTGGCCGTATCAAGCCACTCGATGCGATCCTTGCGACCGCGGAAAAAAAATCGCTAACCCGCACCTTGGGTGCGTTTCAGCTGACCATGCTGGGTGTCGGAGCAATCATCGGTACCGGCATCTTCGTTCTCACCGCCGAAGCCGCGCAGAAGGCTGGACCGGGCATGATGATCTCGTTCATCATCGCCGGACTTGTCTGTGCGGTCGCCGCGCTCTGCTACGCAGAAATGTCGTCGATGGTCCCGGTGTCCGGATCGGCCTATACCTACAGCTACGCGGTGATGGGCGAGATGCTGGCCTGGATGGTCGGCTGGGCGCTTGTCCTCGAATATGCGGTGGCAGCTGGCGCAGTGTCGGTTGGCTGGTCGGGCTATTTTGTCGGATTGCTCAGGGAATTCTTGCATATCGACCTGCCCACCGCATTGACGCTCGGGCCGATTGATGGCGGCATCATCAACGTCCCCGCGTTCGTCATCGCATTGCTTGTCACGTGGCTGCTGGTCATCGGGACCAAAGAGTCGGCATTCATCAATGCGATCCTTGTCACGGTGAAGATCGGTGCACTGATCCTGTTCTGCACGCTGGCACTGCCGGTGATGCAGTCGAAGAATTTCGAACCGTTCATGCCTTTGGGATTCGGAGGCGTTTCGGCGGCAGCGGCGTCGATCTTCTTCGCCTATGTCGGGTTCGACGCCGTATCGACCGCGGCCGAGGAAACGAAGAACCCGCAACGTAACATGCCGATCGGTCTGATCGGCAGCCTCGCCATCTGTACCGTCTTCTACATTCTGGTAGCCGCCGGCGTCATCGGCACGGTCGGCGCACAGCCGTTGGTCGATGCGGCGGGTCGCGGCATTGCGCCGGGCAGCACCGAACTTGCCGCTGCCTGCGCCGATATCGGCAGTCAGGCCGTCGTATGTTCGAAGGAAGCACTGGCCTGGACGTTGCGCGAAATCGGGTGGAAGCAGGTTGGCAACCTGATCGGTCTCGCTGCCGGTCTGGCACTGCCCAGCGTCGTACTGATGATGATGTTCGGTCAGACCCGCATCTTCTTCGTGATGAGCCGCGACGGGCTGCTGCCGGCCAAGCTGTCGAAGGTGCACCCGAAATACGGCACCCCGCATGTCGTCACGATCATCACCGGCGTCTTCGTCGCGTTCTTCGCGGCGCTGTTCCCGGTCGGCGCGCTGGCCGACATCTCGAACTCGGGTACGCTCTTCGCGTTCGCGATGGTCGCGATCGCGGTGCTGGTCCTGCGTAAGACCGACCCAGACCGCCGCCGTCCGTTCCGCACGCCGGCCGTCATGATCGTCGCGCCGTTGGCCGTCATCGGATGTATCTATCTGTTCTTTAGCCTGTCCTTCTACACCCTCGCGCTGTTCTTTGGCTGGGCGACGCTCGGGCTGCTCGTATATTTCGGCTATAGCCGTTCGCGCAGCCATGTCGGGCGCGGCGTCGATGGTGCCGATGAGGGTACGTCGCTGGACTGACCGCCAGCACGTCGGATGATAAAGAAGGGCCGGGAAATTGCTTCCCCGGCCCTTTGTTTTTGTCCGTTATCGGTTGGGGCGGCTCAGCCCAGCTTTTCGACCATCAGCTTGGTCAGATCAGCCTCGGGGCGCGCGCCATAGTGCGAGATGATCTCGGCAGCGCACAGTGCGCCGAGCTTCAGCGAGCGTTCGATGTCGTAGCCATGCGACTGGCCGTGCAGGAAGCCGGCGGCGAACAGGTCGCCTGCGCCGGTCGTGTCGACGACGCGCTCGATCGGCTGGGCGGGCACGCTGGTACGCTCGCCGCCGGTCACCGCGATCGCGCCGTGTTCGCCGCGGGTTACCACCAGCACCGGCACCTGCGCGCTCACCTGATCGACCGCCGCGTCGAAATCGTCTTGCCTAGCCAGCGCCAGCAGCTCACTCTCGTTGGCGAACAGGATGTCGACCTGCCCCTCGGCGATCAGCGCGCGGAAGTCATCGCCGTGGCGCGAGATGCAGAAGGTGTCGGACAGGGTAAAGGCGACCTTGCGCCCCGCGTCGCGCGCGATGCGGATGCCGGCCCGCATCGCGGTGCGCGGCTCTTCCGGGTCCCACAAATATCCTTCAAGATACAGGATCGCGCCGCTGGCGATCAGGTCGGCATCGAGCGCCGCTTCCGGCAGGAACTGCGACGCACCGAGAAAGGTGTTCATCGTCCGCTGCCCGTCGGGCGTGACGAAGATCAGGCAGCGGGCGGTCGTCGGCTCGCCGGGGCGGGTCGGGGTGTCGAATCGGACGCCGGCGGCACGGATGTCATGCGCGAACACTGCACCCAGCTGATCGTCGGCGACCTGCCCGATGAAACCGGTCTTGCCGCCCAGCGCAGCGATGCCCGCAACGGTGTTCGCCGCCGACCCGCCGGAAATCTCGCGGCCCGGCCCCATCTTCGCATAGAGCGCATCGGCATCGGCGGGCGAGAAGACGAGCTGCATCGACCCCTTTGTCATGCCCTCGGCGGCAAGGAAGGCATCGTCGGACTGCGCCAGAATATCGACGATGGCGTTGCCGATCGCGACGACGTCGAGCGTGGGTTGGGTCAAATAAGGTCTCCGAACAATCGATCCGCCGCCAGCATAGGCGGGGACATAGGCGTTCGCGTTAGCCAGCGGCGTGGGGGCAGGCAAGGCGTTGACGGCGGGCGGCACTCCCCGCATCGTTGCCGGCGATGATCGAGAGCTTTCTTCTGTCCGTGCGCCAACTCGGCGACCGCGCGTTTCTGCGTGTGCTGGCCAAGTCGCTGGCGCTGACCCTGTTTCTGCTGGCCTTGCTCGGCGCGGCGATCGCGTGGGGTGCGCACTGGCTGACCGCCGATTTCCTGCTGCTGGGCGACGATGCCGGCACGCTGGCGGCGGTGGCGGCGGCCATCGCCGCGATCGGGATCGCGTGGCTGCTGTTCCGCATCGTCGCGATCGCGGTGATCGGCGTGTTCGCCGACGACGTGGTCGAGGCGGTCGAGGCGAAGCATTACCCCGCCGCGCTCGCCACCGCCCGCCCGGTACCGCTCGGCCGGTCGCTGGCGATGAGCGGGATGTCGGCGCTGCGGGCGTTGGCGGTCAACCTGTTCTTTCTGCCGCTTTATCTGGTGCTGCTGGCGACCGGGATCGGGACGGCGGCGGTGTTCTTTGTCGTCAATGGCTGGCTGCTCGGCCGCGACCTGTCGGACATGGTCGCGGCCCGTCATTTGCCGCCGGCAGCCATGGCCGCCGAACGGTCCGCCACGGGCGGGCGACGCTTCGTGCTGGGGCTTGCCGGAACCGGATTGCTGCTTGTGCCGTTTGTGAATTTCGTCGCGCCCCTGATCGGTGCGGCGATGGCGACGCATCGGTTCCACCGGCGACGCCCACGGGGGGACGGACATGCGTAGCGGTTTCATCGCGGTCGTCGCGGGGTTGACCCTGTCGGCCTGCGCAGCATCGACTGGACCGGTGGTGCGCCAGAACGTCCTGCCCGTCCCGCCGCGCCCGACCTATGGCACCGTCGGCCTTGAACGCGTGCTCGGTCAGAATGCCAATGCCCTGACCGGCCTGTTCGGCCAGCCGCAACTCGATCTGACCGAGGGGGCCGGGCGCAAGCTGCAGTTCGGATCGAACATCTGCGTGCTCGACGCCTATCTCTACCCGCCGCAGGCCGGAGGCGTGCCGGTGGTGCGCCATATCGATTCCCGCCAGCGCAACGGCGCGCCGATCGACCGCGCCAGCTGCGTCGCCGCCCTCACCCGCCGCGACGGTGGCCGCTGACGCCTTGCGACCTTTCCAGACCGGTGGCACGACGCCGCCGACCGCCCCACGCCGGAGTACATTCATGAAGCAACTCGTAGCCTTCGACCTCGACGGAACCCTGGCCGAAAGCAAACAGCAACTGACCGAGGCGATGGGCGAAGCACTCGCTGACCTGCTGGGCGTCGCGCATGTCGCGATCATCTCCGGCGGCGACTGGCCGCAGTTCGAAAAGCAGGTCGCCACCCGCCTGCCCGACCGCGCCGATCTTACCCGCCTGTGGATGATGCCGACCAGCGGCACCAAGCTCTACACCTTTGGCGACGGGCGCTGGAACGCGGTCTATGCCGACCTGTTCGACGATGAGACCAAGGCCAAGATCCTTGCGGCATTCGACGCGGCGCTGGAGGCGACCGGCTTCGTTCCCGAACAGACGTGGGGCGAGCGGATTGAGGATCGCGGCAGCCAGATCACGTTCTCGGCACTGGGCCAGCAGGCCCCGATCGATGCCAAGGAACATTGGGACCCCAAGTTCGAGAAGCGCAAGATCATTCAGGCCGACCTGAAGCAGCGGCTGCCGGGCCTGTCGATCAACATGGGCGGTGCGACGTCGATCGACATCACCAAGGAAGGCGTCGACAAAGCGACCGGCCTCGCAAAGCTGGCCGATGTCAGTGGCATCGCCACAGACGACATGCTGTTCATCGGCGATGCGATCTTCCCCGGCGGCAACGACTATGCGCCGAAGGCCGCGGGCATGGACACGGTTAAGATCCGCGACCCGCAGGAAACGCTGGCGGTGATCGAGGCGATCGTCGCCTGCCAGAAGTAATCACGCCCCCTGCCCCGCCGCGCCCCGCCGCGCGCGGGGCGGGGTTTGCGGGCCAAAGGTCACGAAAGTCACACTTGCCGCGTTTTCGTCGCACGCTTCGCGCCCGGCCATTCGACGTCTGATTTGAATCGACCGTAGAAAGAGCGCCCGCAACGATAGGCTCAACATTCCCCTGTAGGACAGTGGCGATGTCGGACGAGGCCGGGGCAGGTGGCGCATGAAACGGACACGGTGGTCCCGCGGGTGGACGGCACGAACATTGACGGTACTGATCGTGGTCGGGCCGATGCTGGTGATCCTGATCGCGGCGATTTATGCCGTCGTGACGTCACCCGACGACATGACATGGGTCCGTCGGCACGGCGGGGTGCGGACCCAGATGCCGACTTGGCAGGTTCAACTGGTCGCCTTGCCGCCATTACTGTTCGTGTGCGGACTGCTGCTCTGGTGGCTCGGCAAGTCAATATTACGGGCCTATCGCGAGAACCGCGATGCCGCTCGCGCCGATGCAGGCAGCGGCATGGATGCCGCGCTGCTGGTGCCGGGCGAGGTCATTTGGTGGCAAGGGAAACAGGGCTGGCGTAGCCTGACCTCGACGCGGTTGACCGTGCTTGGCCTGTTTGCGGTCGGTCTGATAGGTATTCTGCTGATGCTGTGATGGGTCGGGACCGGCGATGTCCATCCCTGGCTCAGGACGTTCTGGTTCGTGTTTGTCCTGTTTGTCTTTTCCGGTCCGTTGGGCATGGCGATCCTCCACGGCCCAGAAGCGATGCAGCATCTCTGGTATGACAGCTTCGGAACGATGGCGGTGACCGACCGACGGGTCATCTGGATCGCGCCATCGAACGGGTTCGTGTACCGGGAGATCGCTGGCGGCGATCTGGTCGAGGCCGGGCTGGTCGAGGGAAACGACGCGCGCGGCTGGATCGCGCTGGTCGAACGGCGCGGGACCGACAACGTCAACGAAATCGATGCCCGCGGTGTGCCGGAGCCAATGGCGGCATTGTCGGCCCTCGACTCACTCATGCGGCAAGGGACGGTCGCGACGCCCTGATCCGCCATGCCGGTCGACGGCACGATCGCGCTATTTTCCGGCGGGCGGGCGGTAGAAGCGGGACAGCGCATATTCGTTGCGGCCGCGATTGGTCTGTACCGCCAGACGCTGCATCACGTCGCGCAGGCCCATCTTCGACAGCAGCAATTGCGTGGCGACGATCGTGCCGCGCAGCGTCATCTTTTCGACGAGCGACCGGCGGGCGAGAAGCCAGGCGGTCCGGTCGTCGCCCTGCAACCAGTGGACGACCGCCGCCCGGGCGAGGCCGCCGGCGATCTTCTTCGATCGCGGCATATAATAGGGCGCGAGGACGCCGTGCCGGTCGATGACGTCCGCCGTCCCCCCGCTCGATAGCGCATCGACGAAGGCGTCGTGGCCGACCGCCGAATAGAGTTCATGCTCGGCGAATTTGGGGGCGGAGGCGTTGACGCCGTCGCGGAACAGGAAACGCCGGTACAACAGTTGGTCGACATAGCCGAAATCGCCGATCCGGCTCATCCGCCGGAACAGGTCGGTCGCCTGCGCCACCCGGAAGAACGGGCGATAGCCGCCCGCCGCGAGATAGGCCGAGCGGCGGAACATGACCTCGCCGTGCGATATGCCGAACCCGGCGATCATCGGTCCCTTGCGGATCGCCGCGGCAGGCTGGACGACATACCCCTTGCCGCCCTCCTCGACATTTTCGATCGCGCAGCCGACGGCGACGACGTCGGGATGCGCGAGCAGGAAGTCGCGTTGCGCGCGCAACCGTCCCGGCAGACTCTCGTCGCCTGCGCCATGGACGGCGATGAAGTCGGTGTCGGCGGCCGCGCAGGCCGCTGCCATCGTTGCGGTAAACCCCGTATTCGGTTGCGCGATCACCGTCAGGTTCGGTGCCGACAGCGCGCGAAGTTCGGCCAGCGTATCGTCGCGCGAACCGTCATCGATGGCGACGATCCGCACATCGTCGCAATCCTGCGACAGCAGCGATTCGATCGATGGCCGGACCCGGCTGGCCCGATTGTGGAACACCGTGATGACCGTGATGCTCGCCATGGTCCGTCCCCCCCTGCCCCCGCACACGAAACGGGCCGCGCCTCCGGTCGGAGACGCGGCCCGCCCTAGCCGTCAAGTGGCGCGCTTACGCGGCCAGCTTGCGCAGCACGTACTGCAGGATGCCACCGTTCAGGAAATATTCCAGTTCGTTGACGGTATCGATGCGGCACTTGGTCTGGAACGTCTCGGTCGTGCCGTCGGCGCGGACCATGATGACGTCGACGTCCTGACGCGGACGGATGCCGGCAACCCCCTGGATCGTGAAGGTTTCGTCGCCGGTCAGGCCGAGCGTCTGGCGGGTCACGCCTTCGGCGAACTGCAGCGGCAGGACGCCCATGCCGACGAGGTTCGAACGGTGGATACGTTCGAAGCTTTCGGTGATGACGGCGCGGACGCCGAGCAGGTTGGTGCCCTTCGCCGCCCAGTCGCGCGACGAGCCGGTGCCATATTCCTTGCCGGCGATGACGACCAGCGGCGTGCCGTCGGCCTTGTGGCGCATGGCGGCGTCGTAGATCGGCATGACTTCGCCGTCATAGCGGCTCATGCCGCCTTCGACGCCGGGGACCATTTCGTTCTTGATGCGGATGTTGGCGAAGGTGCCACGCATCATGACATCGTGGTTGCCGCGACGGGCGCCGTAGCTGTTGAAGTCCCGGCGGCTAACCTGATGTTCTTGCAGGAAAGTTCCGGCCGGGCTGTCGGCCTTGATGCTGCCGGCCGGCGAGATGTGGTCGGTCGTGATCGAATCGCCGAGGATCGCCAGCGGCTTCGCCTCGATGATGTCCGACGTCGGCTTCGGGGTCATCGTAAGCCCGTCGAAATAGGGCGGATTGGCGATGTAGGTGCTCGACGTCGGCCAGTTATAGGTGTCCGACCCCTCGACCGAAATGCCCGCCCAATGCTTGTCGCCGGCATAGACATTGCCATAGCGCGAACGGAACATGCCGTCGTCGATGTTGGCGGCCATCAGGTCGGCGACCTCTTCGTTGGTCGGCCAGATGTCCTTCAGATACACGTCCTGCCCGTCCGAGCCCTGCCCGATCGGGGTCGACACCATATCCTGCGTCACGGTGCCCTTCAGCGCGTACGCAACGACCAGCGGCGGCGAGGCGAGGAAGTTGGCGCGGACGTCGGCCGACACGCGGCCTTCGAAGTTGCGGTTGCCCGACAGGACCGAGGCGGCGACGATGTCGTTGCCGTTGATCGCCGCCGAGATCGGTGCGGCCAGCGGACCCGAATTGCCGATGCAGGTGGTGCAGCCATAGCCGACGAGGTTGAACCCGACCGCGTTCAGATCGGCGGTCAGGCCCGCCTTGTCGAGATAGTCGGTGACGACCTGCGAACCCGGTGCCAGCGAGGTCTTGACCCACGGCTTGGGCTTGAGGCCCAGTGCATTCGCCTTGCGCGCGACGAGGCCGGCGGCGACCAGCACCGACGGGTTCGACGTGTTGGTGCAGCTGGTGATCGCGGCGATGACGACGTCGCCATCGCCGATGTCATGGGCCGCGCCCTCGACCGCAACGCGCTTGGCCGCGTCCTTCTTGTAGACGTTGGTCAGGTCGGCGTTGAAGACGTCGTCGACGTTCGGCAGTTCGACGCGGTCCTGCGGACGCTTCGGACCGGCGAGCGACGGCACGACCGACGACATGTCGAGTTCGAGCGTATCGGTGAAGATCGGATCGACGGCGTTCTCGTCGCGCCAGAAGCCGTTGGCCTTCGCATAGGCTTCGGTCAGCGCGATCACTTCGGCGGGACGCGCGGTCAGGCGCATATAGTCGATCGTCTTGTCGTCGATCGGGAAGAAGCCGCAGGTCGCGCCATATTCGGGGGCCATGTTGGCGATCGTCGCACGATCGGCCAGCGTCATCGTCGACAGGCCCGGACCGTAGAATTCGACGAAGCGACCAACCACGCCGCGCGCGCGCAGCATCTGCGTGACGGTGAGCACGAGGTCGGTGGCGGTGATGCCCTCGCCCAGCTTGCCGGTCAGCTTGAAGCCGACGACTTCGGGAATCAGCATCGACACCGGCTGACCCAGCATCGCCGCTTCCGCCTCGATGCCGCCCACGCCCCAGCCGAGCACGCCAAGGCCGTTGACCATCGTCGTGTGGCTGTCGGTGCCGACCAGCGTGTCGGGGTAGGCGATCGTGCCGCTGCCATCGGTCGATTCCGACGACCACACCGCCTGCGCGACGTACTCGAGGTTCACCTGGTGGCAGATGCCGGTGCCCGGCGGGACCACCGAGAAATTGTCGAGCGCCTTCGATCCCCATTTCAGGAATTCATAGCGTTCGATATTGCGCTGATATTCCAGCTCAACATTCTGTTCGGCCGCCTTGGGCGTGCCGAATTCGTCGACCATGACCGAGTGGTCGATCACGAGGTGGACCGGAACCTGCGGATTGATCTTGCCCGCGTCGCCGCCGAGCTTGGTGATCGCATCGCGCATTGCCGCGAGATCGACGACGCAGGGAACGCCGGTGAAATCCTGCATCAGCACGCGCGCCGGGCGATACTGGATTTCACGGTCCGACCGGGCATCCTTCTGCCAGTCGACGATCGCCTGTGCATCCTCGGGCGTGACGGTCACGCCGTCCTCGAAGCGGAGCATGTTTTCGAGCAGCACCTTCATCGAGAAGGGCAGCCGCGACACGTCGCCGAGCTTTGCCGACGCCTTTGCCAGCGAATAATAGGAATAGGTCTTGCCGTCGACATCGAGGGTGTCGCGGGTGCCGAGCGTGTCCTGGCCGATTGCGGTCATGCGGATCCTTCCCAGTTGGTCGCGGGCGGGATCGATCGGCCGGGGGCCGTCGACGTGCATGCCGCCGCGGGAGGTTATCGAGCTGTACCCGAGCGCCTTAGCAACCGTATAAAGCCGGGGGAAGTGGTTGAATCCGTCGGACGGGCGGTCGATGGGCGACTTTTAGTCCATCACAAATGCTTTCGCTTTGCAATAGCGATAATCGCCGTTTTTGTCGGGGTAGAGCGGAGTTGTTCTGGCAAGCGGCCGTCATTCCGCGCCAACGCGAATCTACACTCCGTACTGGTTCGAGGTATGTCGGGCGTCAGCGTTTATAGGTTCCCGCCTGCGCGGGAACGACGTTGTGCATCGTGTCAGGCCTTTCCTACAGCCCACACGTTCCCTTAACGTTCCGTCACAATCTCGGGGGATGGGCGATGGCGGAATATCGGGTGCGGCATGACGGGTGGACGCCGCAGCGGCAGCGGGCGTTCCTGCGGGCGTTGAGCGAGACGGGATCGGTGCGCGACGCCTGTGCGCGGGCGCAGATTTCGACGACCTCCGCCTATCGGATGCGCGATCGGTCGGCGGCGTTCGACCGGGCGTGGCGGCGGGCGCTGGCCAAGGTCGCGCCGACGATCGAGCAGGCGGCCTATGAACGCGCGGTGCTGGGGTGGGAGGAGCCGGTCTGGCATGGCGGCAAGATCGTGGGGCATCGGCGGCGCTATTCGGACGGGCTGTTGCGGTTGCTTTTGACGCGGGGCGTGTCCGCCGGGTCGGAGGACCCGGAGGACCGGCCGTTGAAGGGCGGATGGGACCGTGCGACGCAGGCAGAGACCGATGCGATGCTGCTCGCCAATCTGCGCGGGTTGAAGCGGCGGATAGAGACCGAGGCGGCGGGCAAGGCCTTGCCCGCGGCGGCCCCGGTCGCCACCACGGCACCGACACAGACGGGGAATAACGATGCAGGTGACGCGGATCGGGGGACGGCGGGTGCTGTTCGTCATGGCGACGGACCACGAATATGGACCCTGTCTGGCTGAACGCTTCGTGCCGGTCATCACCGGGGTCGGGCCGGTCGAGGCGGCGATCGGCACGACGCAGGTGCTGGCCGGGATGGCGGACCTGCCCGATCTGGTCGTGTCGATCGGATCGGCGGGGTCGCGGCGGTTGCCGCTCGGGTCGATCTGGCAGGTCGCCAGCGTGTCGTGGCGCGACATGGATGCGACGCGGATCGGCGTGCCGAAAGGGGTGACGCCCTTTGCCGATCATCCCGCCGAACTGCCGCTGGCGACGCCGCTCGACTGGCCGGTGGCGCGGCTGTCGACGGGGGCGAATATCGTCGGCGGTGACGCGTATGACGCGATCGATGCCGAGTTGGTCGATATGGAGACGTTCGCGGTGCTGCGTGCCTGCGGGCGGTTCGGGGTGCCGGTGATGGGGTTGCGTGGCGTTTCGGACGGGCCGGGCGAGCTGGAAGCGCTGGGCGGGTGGACGGCGATGCTGGGGGTGCTCGACGAACGGCTGGCGGTGGCGGTGGATTTGCTTAGGTAGAAGGAAGATCGGGGTTCACGCGGAGACGCGGAGGAGCTGCGTTCCGGGTGAGCGCTCGCGAACGGGAGACGGAATTATCCGTTGCCAGCGAGCGAGAGGCCGCTGGCGCGGGTACGGTCACCCCGGACGCAACCCCTCCGCGTCTTCGCGCCTTCGCGTGAACCGACTTCTCCCTACGCCTTGTCGAGAAACACCACGCCGGGAATGGCCAGCCGCGCCGGGGTGTGGCGGACCGGGCCGTCGACGGTCACGTTGAACACCGCCACGGTGCCGCTGCGTTCGTTGGCGACCAGCAACTGACCGGTTTCTTCCAGCAACAGAAAGAACCGGGGCCAGTCGCCGCCGCAGTCGATATGCTGGACGAGCGTCGCGGTGCCGTCTTCGGCGAGGTCGAACACCGCGATGCTGTTATGGCCGCGGTTCGAGGCGAAGAGACGACGGCCGGCGCTGTCGATGGCGATGTGGGCGGCCTGCGACTGCCCCGTCCAGCCGGGCGGGAGCAGCGAGGTGGTGGCGCGGGTGGTGAAGCTGCCATCGGCCTGCGCGTCGAGCGTGACCAGCGTGTTGGCCAGTTCGGTGACGACATAGACCGTCGTCAACGTCGGGTGATAGGCCATATGGCGCGGGCCGGCCCCGGGTGGCGCGCGCCATGCCACCACCGGCTCGGCGATCTCGCCGCTGTCGAGCGGATAGGCGAAGATGGTGTCCGCGCCGAGGTCTACCGAATGGCAGAAGCGATCGTTCGGGGTGAAGCCGACCCAGTGGGCGTGCGGGGCGCTCTGCCGATCCTTGTTCGGGCCGGTACCGCTATGGCGGCGGACGATCGGCGGCTGCGGCAGACCGGCGGCGAGCGGGTAGAGCGCGACGGTACCCGACGAATAATTGGCGACGGCGAGCAGATTGCCGCGATGGTTGAGCGCGACGTGGCAGGGATCTTCGCCGCCGCTGGGCAGATCGGCGAGGATCTTGCCCTGATGATCGGTGGCGATCAGCCGGCCGGCGGCCGACTCGCGGACCAGATACCGCATCGCGCCGCGCGATACGCCGAACGAAATATTGGTGAGCGCGGTGTCGGCGGTGCCGACGTTCCAGCCGGTGCCGCGCGCGGGGAGCGCGTACAGGCCCTGTCCGCCCGGCCTGGCATAGGTGCCGGCGATCAGGTCAGGCCCACGCCCGGCCGCTCGGACGGGGACGGCGGCGAGCGTGGCGGTGGCGGCCATGCCGGCCAGGAGCGTGCGTCGGGTGGTCATCCCGACGCTATGCCCGTGGCCGGACGGCTAGGCAATCAGGCGGCGGCGAACACGCCACAGGCGATGCGCCCGCCCGAATTGCCCGACGGATCGGTCTTGTAGTCGTCGGCATTGGCGTGGATGACGAAGGCCGCGCCATCGGCGTCGAGCAGACCGTCCATCGTGCCGGCCGGCAGCTCGACGGTGACCGATCCGGTGCCATCTGCACCGATGGTCAGGTTGGGCGCGTCGCCGGCATGTGGACCGGCGGGATTGCTGGTGCCATGCTGCTTCGACGTCGGGTTCCAGTGGCCGCCGGCGGTGGTGAAGTCGGGCGCGTCGCAGCGGCCGATGGTGTGGACGTGTGCGCCATGGACACCGGCGGGCATGCCGCGCGCATCGACGCGGATTTGGATGCCGTTCGCGGTCTGGGTGGCGGTGACGGTGCCGACATCGGCCCCGGCTGCGGTGCGCAGTGGCGCGGTGGCGCTGCGCCCGGCAGCTTCGCCCGATCCGGCGGTGGTGGTGGTGGTACAGCCGGCAAGCGCGGCGGCGGCGACGGCGGTCAGGATGGTGGCACGCAGCATGGTCGGAATTCCCTGTAATCTCGGGGACGCAATGATCGGGACCGCCACGCGGTTCCTTTATTGCGGCATCGGTCCGGCGAGCAGCAGCGGGTCGATGCGCGCATCGTGCAACTTCATGCCCCAATGCAGATGCGGCCCGGTGGCGCGGCCGGTCGCGCCGATCGCCCCCACGACCTGCCCCTGCGTGACCCGGTCGCCGACCGCCACGTCGATGCGCGACAGGTGCAGGAACGCGCTGTTCAGCCCCATGCCGTGGTCGATCATCAGCAAATTGCCTTCGAGGGTGAAGGGCGTAGCGGCGGCGAGGATGACGACACCGTCGGCGGGCGCGGCGACGGGCGTGCCGGACGGGCGGGCGACGTCGACGCCCGAATGATAGGCGCCGGGTTCGCCGGCATAGATACGCTGCGCTCCGAACAGGCCGGAGACACGCCCCCGGACCGGCCAGACGAACCGCTGCCGCCAGCCCTGCGCGTCGGTAGCCCGGTCGCGCGCGGCGGCGATCTGCGCCAGTTCGGGGGCGCGGCGGCGCTGGAATTCGGGGGTGGGCTGCGACAGGCGCGGCAGGGTCGGCAGGCGCTCGATCCGCCATGCGCGCGGGGCGATGGTCAGGGGGCGGACCAGCCGGCGGCCATCGGGCAGGGTCGCGACCATCGTGGCGGCGGGGCCGGCGTCGCGGTCGAACGCGATCAGGAACGCGCCGTCGGGCGCGACCGCCACCGGCTGTCCGTCGAGGGTCAGGATCGTGCCGGGCGGAACCTGTCCGGTCATCGCCGCCCCCTGCCCCGGCGATCCGGTCAGCATGATCGCGGGCGCGGGGACGGGCTGCGCCGCCACCAGCAGCGTGGCGGCGAACGCGATCACTGCGGGGCCATCGCCTTTGTCGATGCCTCGGCGTCGATATAGGGTTCCTGCCGCGCCGCGCTCCAGTAGCGCAGTTCGTCGAGCGGGATGCGCGCGCCGGTGACCGCGCAGGTCACGAAGTCGCCATCGACCAGCACCCGGAAATTGTTCGTCAGATAGTGCAGCTTGGCGGGGCGGCTTTCGGTTGTCAGCATCGATCGGGTCCGGTTCTACAGCAAGGTGGGTTGCGCGGGCGAGACATAGGCGCGGCCGGGAGTGCGCTCAACCTTTGCGTCCAGCGCGCCGTCGCCGAAGTGGAGTTGCAACGCGCCCGCCGCGCGCGCTTCGGCAGCCGACGTCACCGTCTTGCCGGTGGCGCGGGCGGTGACGCGGACATAGCCCTTTTGCAGCAGATTGTCGGGATCGACCTGTCCCAGCATCCGCGCCGTCCCCTCGAACTGCGCGCGCGCCTGCGCCAGCCGCTGGGTCAGCATCGCGGGCCTGAGCGCATGGCCATGGCGGTCGAGATTGCGGCGCGCGGTCGCGACCCGGCGTTCGAGCGCGAGCGACAGGCGGGCGGCGACATCGTCGAGCCGCTGACGCTGCGGCCCCAGCAGCGCGTCGCGGCGCGGCATGACGCGGACCAGCGCCGCCAGCTGCTCGGTCCCGCGTTCATGATAGCGGCGGACGATGCGCTGGGTGCGCAGCGACAGCGTGGCGATGGTGTGCGCCAGTTCGGCGCGGACCGGTACCGCGATCTCGGCGGCGGCGGTCGGCGTCGGCGCGCGCAGATCGGCGGCGTGGTCGCACAACGTCGTATCGGTTTCGTGGCCGACCGCTGAGATGACCGGGATCGGCGAGGCGGCGACCGCGCGCACCACGATCTCTTCGTTGAACGACCACAAATCCTCGATCGAGCCGCCGCCGCGCGCGACGATCAGCAGGTCGGGGCGGCGGACCGGTCCGCCCTCCGGCAACGCGCCGAACCCCTGTACCGCGCGCGCGATTTCCGCCGCCGAGCCTTCGCCCTGCACCTTGACCGGCCAGACGATGACGTGGGTCGGGCAGCGATCCTCCAGCCGGTGGAGGATGTCGCGGATGACCGCGCCGGTCGGCGAGGTGACGATGCCGATGGTGCGCGGCAGGAACGGCAGGCGGCGTTTCTTCGCCGGGTCGAACAGCCCCTCGTCCGCCAGCTTACCTTTAAGCTTTTCGAGCAGCGCCATCAGCGCGCCTTCACCGGCCAGTTCCATCCGGTCGATCACGATCTGATAGCGCGAGCGGCCGGGATAGGTGGTCAGCTTGCCGCTGGCGATCACCTCGACGCCGTCCTGCGGCGTGAACGGCAGGCTGCCTGCTGATCCGCGCCACATCACCCCGTCGATTAGCGCCGAATCATCCTTCAGGCACAGATAGACATGGCCCGACGACGCGCGCTTGTAGCCCGAAATCTCCCCGCGCAGGCGGACGCGGCCGAATTCGCCCTCGACCATGCGTTTCAGGCGACCGGCCAGTTCGGACACGCTTTCGGGCGCGGCGTTGTCGCCGGGCTGTTGCTCGGCTACGAGCCGGCTCGACTGAAAACCGGGGAAGCGATCGTCCATGAATGTCCTGTTGATCGGATCGGGTGGGCGCGAACATGCGCTGGCGTGGAAGCTGGCGCGTTCGCCGCTCCTAGGTACGCTTTATGCCGCACCGGGCAACCCCGGCATCGGCAACCACGCGACGCTGGTGCCGCTGGACGTGAACGATCACGCCGCGGTGGTGCGGTTCTGCGTCGAACGGACGGTCAAGCTGGTGGTGGTCGGACCCGAAGCGCCGCTGGTCGCGGGGCTGGCCGACGATCTGCGGGCGGCGGGCATCGCGACCTTCGGCCCGTCGGCGGCCGCCGCACAGCTCGAAGGATCGAAGGGCTATACCAAGGATCTGTGCCGCGAGGCCGATATCCCGACCGCCGGCTATGTCCGCGTCACCGACCTAGACAGCGGGATCGCCGCACTGTCCCCCTTCTCGCTGCCGGTGGTCATCAAGGCCGACGGCCTTGCGGCGGGCAAGGGCGTGACGATCGCGATGGACCGCGCCGAGGCGGAGGCTGCATTGGCCGCGATCTTCGAAAAGCCCGGCGGCGAGGCGGTGATCGAGGAGTTTCTGAGCGGCGAGGAAGCCAGCCTGTTCGTGCTGACCGACGGCGTATCGCTGATGCCGTTCGGATCGGCACAGGACCACAAGCGCGTCGGTGACGGCGATACGGGTCCGAATACCGGCGGCATGGGTGCCTATTCGCCCGCGCCGGTACTTAGCCCCACGCTGGAGCAACTGGCGATCGACACCATCGTCCGGCCGACCGTCGCGGCGATGGCGGCGCGTGGGACGCCCTATTCGGGGGTGCTCTATGCCGGGCTGATGCTGACCGATCGGGGGCCCAAGCTGATCGAATATAATGCGCGGTTCGGCGATCCCGAATGTCAGGTGCTGATGGCGCGGCTGGACAGCGATCTGCTGCCACTGTTGCTGGCGGTGGCCGAGGGTCGGCTGGCGGAAGCGGAAGCGCCGGTATTTTCGAACGACAGCGCGCTGACGGTGGTCATGGCCGCGCCCGGCTATCCGGGGACGCCCGAGACCGGCAAACCGATCGGCGGGATCGATGCGGCCGAGGCGGCGGGCACGACCGTGTTCCACGCGGGAACCCGGATGGGCGATGCGGGCGTTGTGACCGCCGGAGGCCGGGTGCTGGCCGTTACCGCGCGCGGAGCGACCGTCACCACCGCACAGGCGGCGGCGTATCGCGGCGTCGATGCGCTCGACTTCCCCGGTTTTTGCCGCCGCGATATCGGCTGGCGCGAAGTCGCACGTGAGAATGGGCAGGATTAGAGCATGCAGGATAGCGGTACGACCCCGTTGCAATCGCCGGGCTTTCTGGGCGCGCTGACCACGGTGCATTTCGTCATCATCGCGCTGCTGGCGGTGCTGGTCATCATCGGCATCGGCTATGGAATGAAACTGGCGCGCGAGCGGCGCTCGGCGACGCGCGAGCTGGAAGATGCCGGGCATCTGGAGCGGACCGGCGACGTGCCGGCGGCCGATCCCGACCGGCCGGCGGAAACGATCGCGCCGAGTGAGCCGGCGCGGGTCGAACCGCCAGCGCCCACGCTGATCGAACCGGTCGCACCGGTCGTGGAGGAGCCTGCTGCGCCGGTCGTGCAGGAACCGACCGCAATCCCCATGGAACCGCCGGTCGCCGCGCCCGCGCCGGCGCGTGCGCCGTTCGCCGAAACCGCCGCGCCAGTAGTGCCCGCCGCGCCGGTCGGGTCCGATCTGACCCGGTTGAAGGGGCTGGGTCCGAAGGTCGCGGCGATGCTGGTCGAACAGGGCATCCCCGATATCGCGACGCTGGCCCGGTTGCAGCCGGCCGAGGCGGACGATGTCGCGTCACGGCTGGGCACGTTCGCGCCGCGCATGGCGAAGGACCGCTGGGTCGAACAGGCGCGCTATCTGGCGGCCGGGGATATCGCAGGGTTCGAGGCGGTGTTCGGGAAGTTGTGAGGGGGCGATTAGGGTCGATCGACATTCAGCGATAACCACGGAATTTCGACATTCCCGCGCAGGCGGGAATCAATAGACGCCGAGTGTTTGGCTGGATCCGCGACGCTGGCGTATATGGACTCCCGCCTGCGCGGGAGTGACGAACGGGGATCGAAGGCTATTCCTGCGCCTAGCGAACTGAATGTCGATCGCGCCTAGTACTTAGCGCGTCACCGTCACCCTTCCCACCCGGCTCGGCCGGGCGGCCCGCCCTCTCCCGATAGGAGAGGGAGGAAGCGGTAGCGCCGCGGAAGGGTTAGGGCGACGTCTCGTCAGCGGCGTCGGCTGCTGGGCATTCCCCGAAGCGAGGGACGCCGCCCGACCCGCTGCTGCATCGCCAGCACGACGAACAGCATCGCCGGCCAGAACACCGAGCAGGTGAAATCGACCGTCGTGTCGCTCCACCGCCATGATCCGAAGTTCAGACGGTTCAGCACCTCGTTCCCCGCCGCAACGACCAGCACCACGACAAACGGGACCGGGTGCGACAGCGGATAGCGGGTGACCAGCCGGGCGAGGATCAGCACGATCATGCCGGCATGAATATGCAACACCGCGTCCGACGCGTCGGTGTTGTCGCGTATCCACTGTACCAGCGACGCATATTCCGAAGAAATCTGCATGGAGCATGATTACCACCCGACACAATCGCAGCGCAACATTTTACATTGCATTGCAACATGGGTCGGATCGCTACACGACTTATTGCTCCAGCAGCCTGTTAAAGGCCTGAACCGCCAAAGACCGTTGGCGCGAGACCTGTTGCGGATCGCGCTCCGCCTGCGATCGAACGCAGCCGGAAAATGCGACTATCGTCAGCCGACGGGAACGTACCGTCGGACGGTATCGACCAGATCCTCGAACCTTCGGTCCGTGCCGATCGTATTGATGGCCACGTCGCCATAGCCCATGGTTTTGGACTTGGCCGCGCCGTACGTAGCGAAGTGGCTACGGAACTCCGGCTCCCGGTTCAGCCAGAGACAAAGGTGACGCATCGGCCCTTGCCGGCGCACTTCGGCATGGCGAATTTCGTGCCACGCGATGACGTCGTCACTCCACGCTCGCCAGCACAGACCATCTTCCGACACCTCGATTTCAATCCTGCGACTCCGGCGCATACGGCCAATGACGAGCGAGCAAGCTGTAGCAAACGCCACGATGCCGAGCAGTCCGACAAACCCGAAGATGACATCACCATCGAGTATCGCCAGAACGCCGAGCACAGCCAGCAGGAACGATGGGATCAAAATGCCGAGCAACCGCCACGGTGAAGATCGCGCCTGCCACATCCCGAACCTTTACTCGACCGGTTGCACCAACAGCTTGTCGATCTTGCGCCCGTCCATGTCGACGATCTCGAAGCGCCAGCCCTGTTCGGCGAAATGCTCGCCTTCGGTCGGAAGATGCTTGAGGATCGCGAGCGCAAGGCCGGCGACGGTGGCGTAATCGCGGTCCTCGGGCAGGTCGATGCCGATGCGTTCGGCAAGCTGGTCGGCGGGGGTCTGGCCCGATACCAGCAGCGATCCGTCGTCGCGGCGGACGATCAGGGGGTGGTCGCCCTCCTCCGCATCCGATGCGAAGTCGCCGGCAATGGCGCGCAGCAGATCGGCGGGGGTCACGATCCCTTCGAAATGGCCATATTCGTCATGGACGAGGCCCATCGGCACGGCGGCGCGGCGGATCGCCTGCAACGCATCCATCGCGTCGACCTGATCGGGGAGCACCGGTGCTTCGTGGAGCAGCGCGCGCAGGTCGAGCGGCTCGCCCCGGCATAGGGCGGCGACGATGTCGCGCGCCTGCACGACGCCGATCACCGCATCGACCGATCCCTCGGCGATCGGCAGGCGGGTATGCGGCGTCGCCGCCATCGCCGCGCGAATGCCGGCTTCGTCGAGCGAGACGTCGAGCCATTCGACATCGGTCCGCGGGGTCATGACTTCACGCACCGGCCGGTCGGCGAGGCGAACGACGCCCGAGATGATCGAGCGTTCATGTTCCTCGATCACGCCCGACTTGCTGGCTTCGGCGACCAGCAGGTGCAGTTCCTCCGCCGTCACCCGGTTTTCGGATTCGCGGTTCATGCGCAGCAGCTTGAAGATCAGCGCGGACGTGTTGTCGAGCAGCCATACGAACGGCGCGGTGATGCGCGACAGCCACAGCATCGGCACCGCGACCAGCACCGCGATCGGTTCCGGGCTGCGCAAGGCGAACTGCTTGGGCACCAGCTCGCCGATGACGAGGCTGGCGAAGGTGGTCACGCCGATGACGACGCCGAACCCGACATTGGCCGCAAGCGATTCGGGCAGCCCGAGCAACACCATCCGTTCGCCGACCGGTCCGCCGAGACTGGCTCCCGAATACGCACCCGACAGGATGCCGATCAGGGTGATGCCGATCTGGACGGTCGACAGGAACTTGCCGGGATCGTCGGCCAGCCGCATCGCGGTCTGCGCGCCCCTGCCCCCCGCTTTCGCCAGGCCTTCCAGTCGGGCCCTGCGCGCGGAAACGATGGCGAGTTCGGACATGGCGAACACGCCGTTCAACGCCACCAGCGCGAGGATGATGACGACGTCGAACCAGGGGAAGGGAGAAAGAGGTTCCATCGAACTGCCCCTCCCATGCAGCAATGCCGCGTGCCGCACAACCGGCGAGTCGCGGTCGAGGGACGATTTGGCCCACCTTGCCGGTCAGCGTCCGTTCAAAACGGCTGCGGAACAATGCCGGTCCTGTCCGGTTTTCCCGGGCGACAACGAAATCGGATACCGCGGAGAATTATGATGGCAGCTCGTTCAAAAATCTGGGTGGCGGGTGCGCTGTCGGCAGCGATGCTGACATCGGCCTGTGTGACCGACCCCGAAACCGGCCAGCGCAGCATTTCGCGCGCGGCGATCGGCGGCATCGGCGGCGCGGTCGGCGGCTATCTGCTCGGCGATCTCGTCGGCGGACGGCGCGACCGGACCGAAAAGATCCTCGGCGCGGGCATCGGCGGTTTGGCCGGGGCCGGGATCGGTGCCTATATGGACAAGCAGGAGCGCGACCTGCGCGCCCGGACCGCCGGCACCGATGTCGAAGTAACCCGGCGCGGCGATGATCTGGTCCTCAACATGCCGTCGGGCATCACCTTCGCCACCGACAGTGCGAATGTGCAGCCGCAGTTCCGGCCGACGCTGGACCAGGTCGCCGACGTGCTGCGCGAATATAACCAGACCTATATTGACGTGTACGGCCATACCGATTCGACCGGATCGGACGCGTACAACCAGACGCTCTCGGAACGGCGTGCCAGCGCGGTCGCCAGCTATCTGAGCAGCAAGGGTGTGCAGTCCGCGCGTATCGGTACGCGCGGTTTCGGCGAGACGCAGCCGATCGCGTCGAACGAGACCGAAGAAGGTCGTGCGGAAAACCGCCGGGTTGAGGTCAAGATCGTGCCGATCGCGCAGAACGAACTGCGCTGATCCTATCCGCGGCGCTGCCCGAAGAAATCGCGGAGCAGCGCCGCGGCCTCGACCTCACCGATCCCCGAATAGATGTCGGGGCGGTGGTGGCAGGTCGGTTGACCGAAGAAGCGCGGACCGTGCGCGACCGCGCCACCCTTGGGATCGTCCGCAGCATAATAGAGCCGCGCGATACGGGCATGGGCGATCGCCCCGGCGCACATCGCACATGGTTCCAGCGTCACCCATAGATCGCAATCTTCCAGCCGGTCGCGGCCCAGCGCCTGCGCAGCGGCACGAATCGCCATCATTTCTGCATGGGCGGTAGGGTCGTTGCGCGTCCGCGGTGCGTTGGCACCGGTCGCGATCACTCTGCCCCGTTGCACGATGACCGCGCCGACCGGAACTTCGCCAGCGTCCGCCGCGGTGCGGGCGGCGGCGAGGGCCAGATGCATGGGGGACGCGTCGAACATCGCGCATCCCCTTGCCATCGGCGGTTCTACGCTGCCAGCGTCTTATTGTGCGGTGGCGGGACGCTCGACCTTGATTGCGGGTACTTCGACGGTGCGGTTGACGGTGCCGACATCCACCTTGCCGACATCGACGTCGAATTTGGGCGCCTGTCCCCCTTCGACCCGCACCTGCGGCAGGGCGGCGGTCCGGGTCTGATCGATGCCGATGAAACCGAAGCTCATCAGCGCGGCGACGATCAACGCCGCGACCCCCAGCAGAACCAATATTGCGCGCATTCCGCCACTCCCTTGTAATGTGCCATTGTCCGAATCGATGCCGTAACAACGCCGGGGCGGCGACGAGGGTTGCAACGGCGCGCAACGGTTGACGTCCGCGCCGTTCGACGCTATCCGCGCCGTCTTTCCGGGGCATGTGTCCCGACACAGAATCAGGATCAACGATCATGTCGCGCATCTGCGAGCTGACCGGCAAGGGCCGGCAGGTGGGTCACAACGTTTCCCACGCGAACAACAAGACCAAGCGGACCTTCCTGCCGAACCTGCAGAATGTCACGCTGATGTCGGAAGCGCTGGAGCGCTCGATCCGTCTGCGCGTATCGACGCACGGCCTGCGCTCGGTCGAGCATGTCGGCGGCCTCGACAACTGGCTGCTCAAGACCCGTGACGACGACCTGTCTCTGCGCGCCCGTCGCCTGAAGCGCGACGTTGCCAAGGTCGCGAAGAAGGTCGCCCCCACCGCCGCATAAGCGGTTCGGGTGACGTAAGATATGCCCCCGGCACCCAAGCGGTGCCGGGGGTTTTGTCGTGGGTGATGCCGACGCCTGATTTTTGTTCCGACCATCGCTCCGAACCGATGGACGTTGCGGTGCGGTTGATTCTCGCCTGCGCGGGAATGACGGGCGATGTCCTGCAAACCCCGTCATCCCGGCATAGGCCGGAATCCATGGATGCGGGACGCTTCGACCGAGTCGAGGCCGGTCGGGTTCATGGATTCCGGCTTTCGCCGGAATGACGATGGGTTCAGCCTCGGTTCTTGCGCTTTTTCTTCTGCTTCGGTTTCGGCTGCCATGACTCCGGCAGCGGGCCGATCGCGAATTTCAGCAGCAGCGAGCGTTGCAGCATCGACTGGTTGTCGTCGCTCGCCAGCCACAGGATCAGCCGTCCGCCTTCGCGGGTGATCGCCATCGCTTCGAAATTGTCGTGCAGGGTCGGCGGCACGAGCCGGGCGAGCGTGCGGCCGCGCAGGGATTGGCCGGGGCGGACGCCGCGCAGGTCGACCAGTTCGATGCCGGTGGTGAAAAAGTCCTTCAGCCGGGTGCGGCGGGTCAGCACCAGCAGCCGCCCATCGGGCAGTTGCGCGGCGTCGGTGTTCACGAAACTGGCGGGCGGCGCATAGCGAAAGCCGTAGCGCGGCGTCTTCGGATCGGTCGGGTCGCCGAGGAAGCGGATCGCGCTATAGCCCCGCCGCCCCTTCTCGCCATGGCTTTCGCTGAACACGACGACGCTGCCGTCATGCAATTGCGCCATCGCCTCCGCACCGCTGTTCGCCGACCAGTCGGCCATGCGCTGTGGCGCGGCGTGCGACAGAGGGCGCGAAAGGTCGGCGGTGAAGCGCCAGATCTGGTTGTGGCGTTCGTAGCCGACCAGCACCGATCCGTCGGGCCGGACCGCCAGCGATTCGGTATCGCGATCGCGCTTTTCCCAGCCGGTGCCGGGACCGGCGATTTCGCGGACGGCGACGTCGCGCGGGGTCCAGTCGGCACCCATGGTGAACTGGACCAGCGACCCGCCATCGGACAACAGGCTGAACCGGTCGCCGTCGACGTGCATCGACGAAAAGCCCCCAAAGGCGGGATCGTTACCGCGCAGGACCACCCCGCCGAGATAGGTGAACGATCCGCGATCGCGCCGCCGGGGGTTTTTGGGATAGAGCGCGACCCGCTCGGCCGTGATCGTCGGCACCTTCGCATAGAGCGGCAGCCGCTCGGCCCCACTCCAGCTGGGCACGAGCAGCAGCACCGCCAATATCACGAACAGGATTCGCATCGCCCCGGCTGTAGCGTCCGAACGCCCCAGCGCCAGTGGCGTTTGCCCCGGCATAGGGTACAGCCGCGACGAAATACGCGTGGAGAAGCCTATGTCTGCCGATGTCGTCGACCTGACCTGCCGCCTGATCGCCTGCGACAGTGTGACCCCGGCGACCGGCAGCGTGTTCGACGTGCTGGAGACCGCGCTGACCGCGATCGGCTTCGATGTCGACCGGTTCACCGTCGGCGAGGCGCCGGATGGGCCGGTAGAAAACCTGCTGGCGGTGCGGGGGGGCAGCGGACGGCATTTCGCCTTTGCCGGCCATGTCGATGTCGTACCCGCCGGGGCGGGATGGCAGGGCGATCCGTTCGGCGGGACGATCCGCGACGGCATGATCGTTGGGCGGGGCGCGGTCGACATGAAAGGCGCGGTCGCGGCGTTCGTCGCGGCGGCGGCGCGCGTGCCGGTCGACGCGGGTACGATCAGCCTGATCATCACCGGCGATGAGGAAGGACCGGCGGTGTATGGCACCCGCGCGCTGATCGATCGCATGGCGGCGCGGGGCATCGCGCCCGACCTGTGCCTGGTCGGCGAGCCGACGTCGCAGCAACGGCTGGGTGACATGGTGAAGATCGGGCGGCGCGGATCGGTCAATATCTGGATCGATGTGCCGGGGCGTCAGGGGCATGTCGCCTATCCGCATCTGGCCGACAATCCGATCACCCCGCTGATCGCCGCCCTGGCCGAAATCGAGGGGATCGTGCTCGATCGGGGCAATGCGTGGTTCCAGCCGTCGAATATCGAGATCACCGACCTGACCGTCGGCAATCCCGCGACCAACGTCATCCCCGGCCATGCGGCGGCGCGGCTATCGATCCGCTTCAACGACGAACAGCGCGGCGACGCGCTGGTCGAGCGGATCGCCGGCATCGTGCGGTCACATGCGCCGGACGCACAGGTCGTCGGGCGGGTGTCGGGCGAGGCGTTCCTGACCGCACCGGGCGCGTTTTCGATGCTGATCGGCGATGCGATCGGCAAGCATACCGGGCTGAAGCCGGAATTGTCGACGACCGGCGGCACGTCCGATGCCCGGTTCCTGTCGGCGCTATGCCCGACGGTGGAGTTCGGGCTGCTCAATGCGACGATGCACAAGGTCGACGAGGCGGTAGCGGTCGACGACCTGCGGCTGCTGACGGCGATCTATGTCGATATCGTGGGGGCGGCGCTGGCCGGAGAATGAGGCGACATTCGTCATTCTCGCGCAGGCGGGAATCCATTCACGCTGACGTCAGCGATCGAATCGCACGGTTGCGGCTATAGATTCCCGCCTTCGCGGGAATGACGACGATCGCGACCGAGTAGCTATCAATTCACCTTGTGATAGCCCTTGTACCACTCGGCGAACCGTCCCAGCCCCTCGGCCAGCCGCACCTTCGGTTCGTAGCCGGTCAGCGCGCGGAGTTGCGATATGTCGGCATAGGTCGCGGTGACGTCGCCGGGCTGCATCGGCTTCATGATCTTCACCGCGTCGCGACCGATCGCGCGTTCGAGTGTCTGGATCATGTCCATCAGCCCGACCGGCTGGCTGCCGCCGATATTGAGGATGCGGTGGTCGCCGGGCGTCGGCGGATGGTCGAGTGCGCCGATAATGCCGTCGACGATATCGTCGATATAGGTGAAATCGCGCGCCATGCGGCCTTCGCCGAAGACTTCGATCGGGGTGCCGGCGACGATCTTATCGGTGAAGCTGAAGTACGCCATGTCGGGCCGGCCCCATGGGCCATAGACGGTGAAGAAACGCAGGCCGGTCTGCGGCATGCGATAGAGATGGGCGTAGGACTGGCTCATCAGTTCGCAGGCGCGCTTGGTCGCGGCATAGAGCGAGACCGGCCGGTTCGCCGGTTCATCCTCGCGAAACCCCTCCCCGCCCATCGGCTTGTCGCCATAGACCGAACTGGACGAGGCGTAGACGAGATGTTCGAAGCCCGGCGCGTGGCGGCAGGCCTCCAGTATCGCGAGCTGGCCGCCGACGTTCGAGCGTTCATAGGCGAAGGGGTTGTCGATGCTGTGCCGAACCCCCGCCTGTGCCGCCAGATGGACGACGCGGCGGATAGCATGGTCGCGGACCAGCGCCGCGACCGCATCGGCATCGGACACGTCGACCCGGTGGAAGGTAAAGGCGTCGATCCCGTCGAACGTCGCGAGCCGGGCTTCCTTCAGCGTTACGTCGTAATAATCGTTGAGAATATCGATGCCGATCACCCGCTCGCCGCGCGCGAGCAGGCGATGCGCGGTCGCATGACCGACGAAGCCGGCCGCGCCGGTCACCAGAATCGGACCCGACATCAGCGCAGACCCGCCGCGATACCCATGGTCGGGTCGTTCTGCATCGCCTGTCCCGAACCGGTTCCTCGGTCGCGTATCATTCGTTTCCCTTACCGCAACATGTTGGTATCGTGCCGCGGTGCAACATCGGCATACGCAGAAACACTCAATGGAGCCCGTAGCATATCGGCCAACCGCCGCCATGCAAGACGTGCGGCCGACGATGTTCGGGATATACCGGTGGCCGTTAACAAATTCGCATGATCCGGCGTGTATCGATTTTCCAATGACTTGGGCGGCAATGCGGCGGGACTGGACCCGTCGGCACGGACGATCTAAGGCACCGCCGATCAACGACCTTGCCGGACGCGGAACCGCCGACGGATCTGGGCCGAACCGCGGCGGACTTGGCAGGTGCCGGGATCGTCTGGCCAACGGGGAACAGGGACGGATGACTTTCGCTGCCGATCTCGCCCCGCCGGGCCATGCGCCGGACGCCGGCGTCGCCGCCGCGCTGCGCAGCGCGCTCCCGTCGGGCGAAGTCGCGACCGATGTCCCGCTGGCGACGCTCGGCCGCTGGCGGATCGGCGGCCCGGCCGATATCGTCGTTACCCCGCAATCGGTCGAGACGCTGGCGACCGCGCTGGCGGTGATCGCCGAACAGGATGCGCGCCATATCGTCATCGGTGACGGATCGAACCTGTTGTTCGACGATGCCGGATTTCGCGGCGTCGTGCTGCGCATCGGGCGCGGACTCGGTGGTATCCGCAACCTCGGCGACGGCGTGGTCGAGGCCGGCGCGGGGCTGTGGGTGCCCGCGTTCGTCCGGCAGGTGATCGACTGGGGTCTGGCGGGCGCGGTCCATGCGATCGGCATTCCGGGGACGCTGGGCGGCCTGATCACCATGAACGGCGGCAGCCAGCGCAAGGGCATCGGCGAGAATGTCGTGCGGGTCGACGCGATCGATCATGTCGGGCGGATGCAGCGGCTGACGCAGGACGATCTCGACTATCGGTACCGCGCGTCGCGACTGCAGCGCGGCGACCTGATCGTCGTCGCGGCGCAGTTGCGCTTCGCGACCGGCGACCGGCAGGCGTTGCGGCGCGAGGCGTTGTCGATCCTCGCTGCGCGGCGCGCCAAATTCCCGATGGTGCGCGCCAATTGCGGGTCGGTGTTCGTCAGCGACCCGGCGCTCTATTCGCTGATCGGCCCACCCGGCCTCGCGATCGAACGGGCCGGATTGAAGGGCGTATCGGCAGGCGGCGCGCAGATTTCGCCGGACCACGCCAATTTCATCGTGAACAATGGCGGCGCGCGGGCACAGGACGTGTTGCACCTGATCCGTCTGGCGCGACGCTCGGTCGCCGCCATGTCGGGGATCGCGATGGACGCCGAAGTCCGCCACCTTGCCCCCGATGGCGTGATGCGTCCGGCGCATGAAGTCGCCGAACTGCTGGCCGACCCGGCGTGACCATCGCCATCGACACACCGCGCGTCGCGCGACCGTCGATCCGCATCCTAAGCGTCGAACCGTCGCGGCTCGAAGGAATCGTCACCGTCAGCGGGGCCAAGAACAGCGTGCTGCGGCTGATGGCGGCATCGCTGCTGACGTCCGGGCGGATCGTGCTCGACAATTATCCGCAAGGGCTGCTCGATGCGCAGGTCCATGTCGGGATGCTGGAGGCGTTGGGCAAACGCTGCACGATCGCGGGCGACGCACTGACGATCGAGGAGGCTTCGCCGCCGCCGGCCGAACTGGTGTGGGACGGACGGTCGATCCGCAACACGCTGCTGATCCTCGGCGCACTGGTCGCACGGACCGGCGCGGGCAGCGTGCCGCTGCCCGGCGGATGCGATCTGGGCGGGCGCGGCTACGACCTGCACGAACTGGTGCTGACGCGGCTGGGCGCGCGGGTATGGGGCGAGCAGGGTCGACTATATGCCGAAGCGCCCAACGGGTTGACCGGGGCCGAGATCGTGCTGCCGTTGCGTTCGACCGGCGCAACCGAGAACGCGCTGCTCGTCGCCTCGCTCGCACGCGGTACGACGCGGCTGTGGAACCCGCATATCCGGCCCGAAATCCTCGACCTGTGCGATTTCCTGCGATCGATGGGCGCAACGATCACCGTCTATGGGCAGGAAAGCATCGAGATTACCGGCGTGGCCGAACTGTCGGGCACCAGCCGGCGGGTGATGCCCGACAATATGGAAGCGATGACGTGGCTGGTCGGGTCGGTCATCACCGGCGGCGATGTGGAAATCCGCGACTTTCCGTTCGAGGATCTCGAAGTCCCGCTGATCTTCCTGCGCGAAAGCGGCGCGAAGATCTTTCGCGACGGCAATGTCGCGATCGTCCGGTCGGGCCGTCCCTATCCGGTCGAGATCAGTACCGGCCCCTATCCGGGGATCAATTCGGACATGCAGCCGCTGTTCGCCGCGCTGGGGGCGTGTGCACGGGGCGAATCGCGGATCGTCGACCTGCGCTTTGCCGGCCGCTATGCCTATCTGCCCGATTTCGAGCGAATGGGCGTGCACAGTTTCGTGCGCGACGGCACCGCGCATATCATCGGCACGCAGACGCTGACCGGGGCCGACGTTCGCGCCGCCGATCTGCGCGCCGGGGCGGCGCTGGCATTACTTGGTATGAAAGCCGCGGGACAGACACGGATCAGCGATGCGTGGCAGATCGAACGCGGCTATGATAAGTTTCTCGAGAAGGCGCGCGGTCTTAATGCCACGCTTTCCTATCATGGTTCATAACGCGCGCATCTAACTGGCCCGTATTAAAGGGATTCGGCTTCTTCCCATGTCCTACGAATCGAACCCGTTGCAGGCAGCCCTGCGCAAGTGCCGGCGGCATTTCATCGCCACTGGCATCTTTTCCGGGCTGATCAACATCCTGTACCTCGTGCCCTCGATCTTCATGTTGCAGGTGTACGACCGTGTCGTGCCGACGCGCGGGGTCGCCACGCTGCTGGTCCTGTCGCTGATCCTCGCGATATCGCTGATCGTCTTCGCCGCGCTGGACACGGTGCGCATGAAGCTGCTGCTGCAGGCCAGCATGCGGCTGGAAAAGATGGCGGCGGGCAACATCCTGCACCGCATCCTCGGCAGCAACGGGGCGTCGCCGGCACAACGTGCGCAGGCGATGCGCGATTTCGATACGCTGCGCGGCACGCTGACCGGGCCGGCGATCATCGCGATGTTCGACGCCCCATGGGCACCGATCTACATCATCATCTCGTACCTGCTGCACCCGCTGATCGGTCTGCTGGCGCTCATCAGCTCGGCGCTGCTGATCACGCTGGCGGTGCTGAGCGACAAGACGACCAAGAACAAGCTGAACGAGGTCGGGCAGCGCACGACCATGGCGTATCGATCGCAGGATTATTCGATCCAGGCGTCCGAAGTTGCCCGGGCGCTGGGCATGCGCAGCGCGCTGGTCACCCGCCATCTGGTCGAGCGGGCCGATCTGGTCCGGGCGCAGGGCGATATCGCCGGCACGTCGGGCGTCTTCCTTGCGATCACCAAGTTCTTCCGTCTGTTCCTGCAGTCGATGGCGCTGGCGCTGGGTGCCTATCTGGCGATCAACCAGCAGATTTCGGGCGGCGCGATCTTTGCCGCGTCGCTGATCCTCGGCCGCGCGTTGCAGCCGGTCGAACAGATCCTGAATGCGCTGAAGAACGTCATCAGTGCGCAGAACGCGTACAAGGGTCTGAACGCCTTCTGCCTCCTGCCCGACGTGACGGTACAGCGCACCTCGCTGCCCGATCCGGTCGGCCGGATCGAGGTCGACGGCCTCACGATCCGCGTGCCCGGCTCGGACCGGGTGCTGCTCAACAAGTTGAGCTTCACCATCGAACCGGGCACCATCGTCGCGCTGGTCGGCCCATCGGGCGCCGGCAAGTCGACGCTGCTGCGCGCGCTGGCCGGGGCGATCGATCCCGACGAGGGCGAGATTCGCGTCGACGGTGCCAGCCTGAACGACTGGAACCGCGAAGAGCTGGGCCGGCATATGGGCTATATGCCGCAGACGCCGACACTGTTCCCGGCAACAGTCCATTCGAACATTTCGCGCTTTCGCCAGTTCGACGGGGCGAGCGGGCCGGAGCTCGATGCGCAGGTGGTGACCGCGGCGCAGCTGGCCGGCGCGCATGACCTGATCCTGCGCTTCGAGCGTGGCTATGATACCCAGCTGGCGATGCGCGAGGGCGGCGGTCTGTCGGCCGGACAGCGGCAGGTGGTGGCGCTGGCCCGTGCGTTGTTCGGCGCGCCGCGCATCCTGTTCCTCGACGAACCAAACGCGCATCTCGACATCAGCGCCGAGGGACGGTTGATGGAGACGCTGCAGCATCTGCGCGAACGCGGCGCGACCGTGGTCGTATCGACGCACCGTACGGGGCTGTTGCAGGCGGTGGACAAGGTCATGCTGCTGCGCGACGGCGTCATCCAGATCTATGACGACCGCAGCAAGGTGATCCGTCCCGCCGCACCGCAAATGGAGCAGCAGGGCGCTGGTGCGCCGGGTGGCGGCACCCCGCCCCAGGCCGGCCAAGGACCGGTGAACCCGCCGTCCGCCCCGCCATTGCCGGGCAATGACGGTGCGCAGAACGATGCGACGGGCAACCGCGCCAACGGAGGTGAAGCGTGAGCGGCGAACTGGTAAACGCTCCCCAGACGGGGCAGAACATCGTACCGGTCGCGCAGGCGATCCGCGAGCGGCTGGAAATCGACGACTCGCCGAACAGGGCGTTGCGCGCCGGCGTCATCATCGCCGTGCTGTTCTTTGTCGTGCTGCTCGGCTGGGCGGCGTTCGCCCGGCTCGACGCGGCGGCGGCGGGCGACGGCCGGGTCGTGGTGTCGGGCAATCGCCAGACGGTGCAGCACCGTGACGGCGGCTATGTCGAACATCTCGATGTCCGCGAAGGACAGCACGTCAACCAGGGGCAGGTCATCATCCGCCTGCGCGGTGCGGAAGTTCAGGCGACCGAACGCGCGCTGGCCGGCAGCGTGATCGATCTGCAGGCACAGCGCGCCCGCCTCGAAGCCGAAATCCGCGGCACGCCGATCCAGTGGCCGGCCAGCTTTGCGCAGGCGACCGGCGACGACCGGGTGCTGGTCGAACGCGCCAAGACGTTGCAGATCGCGCAGCAGAGCGCCCGCAACAACGCGCTCAACGCCAACCGCGCGGTCATCCGCCAGCAACAGGCCGAAGCGTCGCAGAGCATCGGCGGTTATTCGGCGCAGTCGCGCGCCAGTTCCGAACAGCGCCGCTCGCTGGAGGAACAGCTGGCCAGCACCAAGCGGCTGGCCGATGAAGGCTATGTCTCGCGCAACTCGGTCCGCCAGATCGAACGGTCGATCCAGCAGCTCGAAGGGGCCGATGCCGACTATGCCTCGCGCGCCCGCGCCGCCCGCGAACAGGTGGGCCAGGCGCGCGAATCGTCGGTCGCGACCTCGCGTCGCTATATCGAAGACGCAGCGACGCTGTTGCGCGACACCCAGTTCCAGCTCAATGAGATAATGCCGAAATGGATCGCCGCGAAGGAGCAGCTGGAACGCACGGTCATCCGCGCGCCGGTTGCCGGCCGGGTGGTCGAACTGCGCGTCTTCTCACAAGGCGGCGTGGTGCAGGCCGGTCAGCCGATCCTCGACATCGTTCCCGATGCCGCACCGCTGGTCGTCCGTGCCAATTTCGACCCGAGCGACATCGACGGCGTCTATGAAGGGCGTCAGGCCGAGGTGAAGTTCCTGTCCCTGCACGAACGCGACCTGCCGATCCTGCTCGGCAATATTCGCAACGTGTCGGCCGACAGCCTGACCGACGAAAAGTCGGGTCGCAGCTACTTCACCGCAGAGATCGTGGTGCCGCGGTCGCAGATCGCGATGCTGAAGGAAGTGCGCGGGGCCGATACCGGCATCCGCGCGGGCGTACCGGTCAGCGTGCTGGTGAAGCTGCGTCCGCGCACCGCGCTGCAATATATGCTCGATCCGCTGACCGAGGCGTTCCGCCGGTCGCTGCACGAGCGTTGATCGACCCTGTGCCGGACGGGCGGGAACACGCTTCGTCCGGCACTTATCAGGGTTACTTCTGTCGGGCGCTGCGATAAGGATCGCGGCATCGACACGACCGCCCGTCCGGAGAGGGAAGCCGGGGGCAGGTTCTGACAAGGGGGATTTTATGTCGGCGGGATATCGTTCGCGCGCACTACTGCTGCTGTCGGTGGCGCTGACCGGGGTAACCCCGGCGATGGCGCAGGTCGCCCGTCCGACGACGCGACCGGCCACGCGACCGGCGCAGCCCGCCCTCAACCCGATGCGGTCGGACCCGGTGTCGTCGGAAATCCCGACCCTGCCCGCCGATCCCAATGCGCGGACCGAAACGCTGGCCGAGGCGGTCGCCGATGCCTATCGTCATAATCCGCAGCTCGAGGCGCAGCGCGCCCAGTTGCGCTCGATCGACGAAAGCGTCATCCAGGCCAGCTCGCCCTATCGTCTGCGGTCCAGCGTCGTCGGCACGGTGCGCTATCAGGAACAGGTCCAGCGCCAGATCTTCTTCAACGATCTGGTCACCAACCGGAACCGCGCGACCGGCGCGTCGCTGACCGCGTCGCAGATCCTGTTCAACGGCGGCCGTACCGCCGCGCAGGTATCGGCGGCGGAGGCCGATGTGCTGTCGGCACGCGAACGGCTGCGCGAGGTGGAAAGCTTCATCCTGTTCGAAGTCGTCGATGCCTATGCATCGGTGCTGCGCGACCAGACGCTGATCGCGATCCAGCGGCGCTCGGTCGATTCATACCAGCGGCAGGTCGATCAGGCGCAGGCGCGCGAACGCGCGGGCGACCTGACGCAGACCGACATCAATCAGGCACAGGCCCAGCTCGGGCTGGTGCAGGCGCAGCTGGCGCAGGGCGAGGCCAATCTCGAACGCAGCCGCGCCCGCTTCGCCGTCGCGGTCGGGCGCAATCCGGGTAATCTGACCCCGCCGCCGGTGCTGCCGGGCATTCCGACGTCGATCGATCTCGCGTTTCGCAGCGCCGAACAGGAAAGCCCGGCACTGTGGCAGGCGATCCTGAACGAACGCGGTGCGCGGGCGCGGATCGCCGCCGAGCGTGCCGAGCGTAATCCGGTGCTGAGCGCCGATGCGTCGATCGGCCTCAACGATCCCAACGGCATCGGTTTCGACAATCTGCGTCGCGGCGCCAGCGCGTCGGCGACGCTGACCGTGCCGCTGCTGACCGGCGGCGTGGTCGATTCGCGCGTGCGGCAGGCGCTGGCCAATCAGCAGGCACAGGCGTTCACCGTCGAGGCGACCCGCCGCGGCGTGTCGTCGCAGGTGCAGCAGGCATGGAACCAGACGATCTCGTCGAGCGAGCAGCAGACGATCGGCCTGCGTAGCGTCGAGGCGGCCGCCCGCGCGCTGGAAGGTGTGCGGCGCGGGTTCCAGGAAGGTTTCCGCTCGAACTTCGAAGTGCTCGATTCGGAGCAGCGGCTGCTCAACTCGCAGCAGCTGGTCGCGAATGCGGAATATCAGCGTTACAGCTCGCAGGCGACGTTGCTGACCTATATCGGTCGCCTCGAAACCGCGCTGCTCAATCCGGGTGCCGCGACCTATGACATGGAGCGCAACCTGAAGAAGCAGAAGGCGATGCAGATCGATCCCTTCCAGCCCTTCGTCAGCGTCCTCGACAAGCTGGCGCGCGCGCCCGACGATCCCAAGGCGCCGCCGGCAGTGCCGGTCGCCGGCCCGCCGGACCTGCTGCCGCCGACCGCCCCGCTGCCCGGCCGTCCGCTCGGCACTGCGCTGCCGGTGTTCAGCGATCCGGGTGCGATCGCGCTCCCGGCCGAGGATGTCGCGCCGCCGTCGACGCGCCGCAACCCGGCGGCCGCCCGCAAGGATGACTGAGGATCTGGCGCGGTCGGGCTTCTGGTCCGGCCGCGTTTTTTCTAGGCGGGCTGATCGGCAGCGGATCGATCGACACGTCCTAGGCGGGATCGACATTCAGTTCGCTAGGCGCAGGAATAGCGCTCGATCCCCGTTCGTCACTCCCGCGCAGGCGGGCGCCCATATACGTCAGCGTCGCGGATCCAGCCAAACCGTCTGCGTCTATGGATTCCCGCCTGCGCGGGAATAACGAAATTCCGTGGTCGTCGCTGAATGTCGATCGGTCCTAGCGGGTTGCCGCTGCCTCTGTAGCAATACCGGACGTGCGGTGCGCGCGGTTCGCGATAAGGCATCCGCTGGTTTACTCGTGGCGATGCCAACCCACACTGCCTTGGCGGTCGAGTACATCCGCGAGGTTCCGGCGGGCGGCTTGCGAACTGTTCACCGCCGGATGGTTCGCGCAAAATCTTACCTTCCGGCGAACCCGCATTCGGGCAAACCTGCGCACGCCGCTGCTTGTCTGCTGCGGTGTCCGCCCCGTGCGTGGGCGTATTTCAAACAGACCTGATTTGTCCGTCCGTCCACCTTTGCCGCGCTTGGCATGCTGGCTCCCGCACATCCAGTATCGTCGCGAAGATGCCG
The DNA here is from genome assembly GCF_001421915.1 of Sphingomonas sp. Leaf62. NCBI lineage: Bacteria > Pseudomonadati > Pseudomonadota > Alphaproteobacteria > Sphingomonadales > Sphingomonadaceae > Sphingomonas > Sphingomonas sp. Leaf62. The sequence continues at coordinate 87,039 of NZ_LMLN01000013.1, forward strand.
CAGTGAGCAGGACGCCGCCGGAAGCGCCGGTACCACGGCAGCGTTACCGCCGCTCGGGTGCCGCCCTTCCGCGCACAGGCGGGACTCGATCCGATACCCGTCAAGCATGCTCCGTCCGACCGTGGCTTCGCAAAAACACTTTCCTACAAGCTGCGACTTGTGGAACGAACCATGAACGATCCACCCGGATCATCAGCGGGAGAATGTTCATGTCCGATCCGTTCCAGTCCTTCACCGATTCGCCGGTCGGTCCGGCCCGCACCGCCACCGCAGTGACGCCGAGCGACAGCGCGCCGCTGCTCCGTCTGCCCAAGGCGCTCTATATCGGCGGCGGCGGTGACGTGACGTTGCGCTGCGTCGACAGCAGTGCCGACATCGTGTTGAGCGCGGTACCGGGGGGCAGCGTCCTGCCGGTGCGGGCGCAGTTCGTGCGCTCGACCGGAACGACCGCCACCGCGATCGTGGCGCTCGGCTGATGCTGGGGTTCGCCTTCAATATCGCCGCATCGCGCGGGCGGCGCAGGGCCACGCCCGCGTGGCGTGGCGCGACCCGCGACCTGATCGCGCGGATGGACCCGCCGCCCTCCTTCGACCGGATGGTGCAGATCGACCGGCTGATCGGCGCGCTGATCGATGCCGATATCTGGAGCCGGCTGGATACCGTGCTGATCCTCGCCGCGCATGGTCCGAAAGCGGCGCTGCTGAACTGGACCGGCCGGCGCGACGCGGCGATCGGCGGTGGCGCGCCGGTGTTCGTGCCCGATCGCGGCTATTGGTGCGACGGGCTGGACGACTGGATCGACACCGCGCTGTCGCCGGTTTCGGGTACGCAGTTCCAGCGGAACGCCGCAATGGTGGGCGCATGGACGCGTAAGGACGCGCGCAATCCCGCGGCCCCGATCGGCACGATCACCGGCAGTTCGCTGCTGATCAACCCGCGCAACGTCGGCAACGCCAGCACCGGCCGACTGAACGGAACGACGCTGGTTGCGGGCGGCACGGTCGAAACCGGCTATGGCTTTACCGCCATCGACCGCAGCAGTTCGTCGCGATTGCGCCAGATCATCAACGGTCGAGTGACCGGCAGCACCAGTTCGGCGCCGTCGACCGCGCCGGCATCGGCGACGATCGGACTGGGGCTGACCAACGACATCTATTCCGAGGGGCAATTCTGCGCGTTCGTCGCCGGCGGCACGCTGTCCGATGCGCAGCACCAGATGCTGGCGGCGGCACTGGCCAGCTATATGCGCGATGTCGGCGTCAATCCCCTGCCCGCCCCGACCACCCGGACCTTGTCGTCCACGCAAAGCATCGCCCTGCCCGACGGATCGGCACCGATCGTCGCCGGCAGCGGCATGGCAGTCACCGGCATCACCCGTGATCTGGCCGGTCGCTGGTATCTGGGTAATGGCCGACCGACCCGGACCGCGTTGCTGTTCACCCGGATGAAGCCCGACCTGTCGGCGATCGACGAGGAATTCGACCTGACCCGGCTGGGGCTGTCGAGCGACTTTACCGGATCGTGCCAGGGCATGACCTGCGACCGGACGACGGGACGAATCTGGTTTCTGCTGAAACAGGCGAGCAGCAGCGGCGACAAGACCTATCTGGCGAGCTTCGATCCGGCGACGGCCGCGCTGGCGGGCGCGCCGACCCTCGTCCTGCCGGGCGACAACGGCATCGCCTTTGATTCGCGGCGCGACGGTTTCTGGATCGTACGCGACCAGAACGAGCTGATACTCTATGATCGGCAGGGTCGGCCACGCACCGGCGCCATCGAACTGCCCGCGAACAGCGACCATGTGTTCGTCGTCGATGCAGCGCAGGGTGACTATGCGATCGGCGATATCGTCGTCAGCTTTGGCGCGAACGGCGCGGCCGGATCGCTGCTTCGCCTTCGTACCGGCGATTATGGCGGGCCGAATCAGATCGTGATCGACGTCCTGACTGGAGCCGAATCGGTCGAAGGCGTTCATATCCACGGCAATTCGCTGTGGATCGCCAATGACGGCGCAACGAATTCGGGCAATCCGGCGCGAAATCGCCTGTTGACCTATATGCCGTGACGAACGCGCCGGCGCGCGGCACGGGCGGCCAGCGCCGGCTTGTCCCATGCAGGGACGAGCGTCCCCCGATCAGACAGAATTCGTTACGCTGGCGGTCACCGGTGTACTGCCGTCGATGAACGACATTTAGTCCTGTACTTGGTCGCCAAGGTAAATGGCCGATCCACCATCTGCCGTATCACGACGATACACGCAATAGGCTGGAAATCGGCAGTTTTGACGCTGGAGTTCCAGAGTTCACGAAAATCTGACGTCGTTCGGGCGTCCAACAATCTTCGGTAAACATCCTTATAACCTAGTACTTTAGAACATCGGAAAAGGGATTCGGTGTTTATGGTCCTTGGGTTTGCGAAGCAGACAAACACTGCTCACCGCGAGTTCCACCGAGATTTCACAATCATTTTCGGCGGGGAAAATCGATGACCATGAACAGCGCAGTCGCAAACGGCGAACTTCATCTTCAGGGCACCTATCTGAGCATTGGCATCAACGCCGATGGCAACCTTGGCACTACCAAGAACGCGCCCAAGGGCTTTGCAACCGACGCCGACAGCGGCTTCCTGCGCGTCGGCATGTTCGCCGACCTCGACGGGTTCGGTCAGGGCAACGCAACCACGCTCGACGACGCGCTGCTGCAGGGTCGTTCGATCGAAGGCTTCAACATCGGCTACACGATCGGTTCGAACAAGATCGTGCAGAGCAACCAGCTGCTGACCGGCTATCACCAGATCAACGGCAAGCTGAGCGATGCCAGCACCGAAACCGAAGGCAAGGCGATCTGGAACGGCGCGACCAAGGACAATCTGGGCGTCGCGCAGACCATCACGCTGGCCAATGACGCCAAGTACATCAAGATCGACGTCACGCTGACCAACAATTCGGCGACGACCATGAACGATGTCCGCTACATGCGGACCGCCGATCCCGATCAGGCCGGCAAGTACGACACCGCGAACAAGATCGAAAAGCAGGGCGACGGCGCGCTGGTTACGGCGATGCTCCAGAAGGACACCCCCTTCTTCCTGTATTCGCAGGACACGCGGGCGACCGCTTCCTTCTACGGCTTCGTCAATCTCGACCCCTATGCATCGACGGCCGCGTCGCAGGCGCAGGGATATGCCAAGACGGTCGACCAGACGCTGAACCTGACCTTCGGCCTCGGCACGCTGAAGCCCGGCGAATCGGCCAAGATCACGCTGTACATGGGCGTCACCGACAATCTGAAGGCGACGATCGCGCAGATCGACGCCGGCAAGGCGCCGGTCGTCGTCGACCTCGCTCCCGAAGCAGTGGCCGATGCCTTTGACGGCGACCAGGACAATGCGGTGACCGGCAACGTCCTGTCGAACGACAAGGACCCCGAGGGCAAGAAGCTGACCGCCAGCCTGCTCGACGGTCCGGACCATGGCACGATCAAGTTCTCGGCCGACGGCTCGTTCATCTACACCCCGGACGCCGGCTGGAGCGGCGGCGACAGCTTCACCTATGCCGCATCGGATGGCGTGCACAAGTCGAACGCCACCGTCGGCCTGACGATCGAAGCCGCCCCGGTCATCGAGGAACCGCCCGTCGCCGACCCGATCGTTGTGCCGCCGGTCGCCGACCCCATCGTCCTGCCGCCGGTTTCGACCGACCCGTTCCTCGACCTGCTGCAGGCCGCATCGGTGGTCAACGGCAATGCCAGCGCCAACGAAATCCTGACGGGTACCGCCGGCGCCGACGTCTTCCACTTCTCGAACGCTGCCGCCACCGGTCAGGACCGCATCGTCGGCTTCGGCAAGAGCGACCTCTTCGTCACCGATGCCAAGCTGTACGACGGCAACAATGACGGCATCATCGCCCTGTCGAAGAGCAAGGTGTCGATCGACGGCGGCAGGAATGGCGATACGGTCGTGATCGAAGGTGTGTCGAAGCTGCGCTTCCTCGGCACCGACGATGCGGGCCATGCGGTCTATGCCGATGCCAGCGCCCGTCCGAAGAGCGCCAAGGAAGGTACCACCGCCGACGACGCCTTCATGGGCGACGCCCGCAACAAGTCGAAGAGCGTGTTCTTCTTCGACACCAACCACGGCCTCGACCTGGGCAGCGACACGATCGGCAACTTCGGCAAGCACGATCTGGTCGTCACGACCACGAAGCTGGCCGACGACAACAGCGACGGCATCATCAGCGCCACCGGTGGCAAGTTCGCGCTGCCCGGCGACACCGGCTCGCTGCTGGTCAGCGATACCAAGGGTGCCGCGATCGACTCGCTCGAATTCGACGGATTGGTCGTCCGCGACGGGCTGACCTACTATGTCTACTCGCTGGTTGGATCGACCGGAACCGACGCGAGCGATCTGAGCTTCTGAACGGTCCCACAGGGACACAAGCGAACGCCGGTCCCACACGGGGCCGGCGTTTTGCCGTTCAGCGTGGTGCTGCACGCGCGAAAATGTTAACGACAATCGCCGCGTTCATTTGGCACATCGTTTCTTCACCTTTACAGGCTATCGATGGGGAACCGGTGGGAGGAAGCCATGCATCTCGATAATCTTTGCGCCATCATTGCCGAAGTCGAACTGATGGGCGGCGACCCGGTCAGTGAGATTCTTGCGCCCAGCGAAGTGCGCGCCATTGCCGAAGCGGTACTGGCGATCAGCGCGACCGCTCCGGCGGCGCATGGCGAGGCCGCTACCCCGTTCGCCAGCGTGTGGATGCAGACGATCCCGCCGTTCATGCACGATTGTTTCAGCGCGTAACGCGGCCGGGCCGGGCCTCTCCCGGTCCGTCATGGTGATCGCCGCCGGCGACCGGGCGAGACATCCTTCAATATGATTACGGGAAATTAATATCGCTGTCATGTAACCACCCTACCCAGTGGACACATCACAAGGGGACATGGCGTGGCAGTTGCTGGAGATATCGCGTTGGTCGGCTATGGTGCCGATGCCGGTGTAAAGTCGTTCGCATTCGTCCTGCTGGCCGATCTGGCCGGGCAGACCCTTTATTTCACCGACAATGGCTGGCTGGCGGCGGGCGGTTTCCGTGCCAATGAAGGGACGGTCTCCTATACCGTGCCTGTCGATGCGAAAATCGGCACGGTCGTGACTATTTCCGGGCTGACCGGGGCGCTCAATCCGTCCGCGAGCGGCGATCAGATCCTCGCTTATACCGGCAGCGCCGCCAATCCGACCTTCCTGTTCGCGCTGAACTTCGCCGACGGCAAGACGGCGTTCGCCGGCGACGCGACGAGTTCGAACACCAGCGCGGTGCCGACCGGCCTGACCGCCGGCGCGGATGCGCTGGCATTCGGCGACGACAACGGTGCCTATACCGGCCCGACGACCGGCACCCGCGCGGAAATCCTCTCCGCGATCGCCGATGCGAAGAACTGGACCACCAACGATACTGCCGGTGTCACCTATGCCAGCGGCTTCGATGTCGGCGGCGGCAGCAATGCCGGTGCGTTCGAAGTCGCCGATGTATCGGTGAACGAAGGCGATGCCGGCACGACCGACCTGACCTTCACCGTCACCCGCGACGGTGGCAGCGACGGCGAGGTCACCGTCGACTATGCCGCGACCTTCGGATCGGCCGATGCCGACGATGTCGTCGGGTCGTTGCCTGCCGGCACGCTGACCTTCGCCGCTGGCGAGACCGAAAAGACCGTGACCATCACGGTCGCGGGCGACACCGTCCGCGAATCGGACGAGACGATCGCCCTGACGCTGACCGACGCCACCGGCGGCGCGACGATCGGGGATGCGGAGGCGACCGGCACAATCGTCAACGACGATGGCACCGCGCCATCGGTTTCGATCGGCGATGTTTCGGTGGTCGAGGGTGATTCGGGCGAGACGCTGGCGACCTTCACCGTCACGCGCACCGGCGGCGATGGCGCGTTTTCGGTCGCGTATGAAACAATGAGCAACACCGCGACCGCGGGCAGCGATTTCGTCGGTGCCGACGGCCGCATCGAATTCGCCGCGGGTCAGCAGACGGCGACCATCTCGATCGCGGTGAATGGCGACACCGTTCGCGAAAGCAACGAGAAATTCTACGTGGCGCTGTCCGATGCCACCAATGGTGCGACGCTGACCGATTCGCTCGGCGAAGCGACGATCGTCAACGACGACCTGTTCCGCATCCATGACGTACAGGGCGCGGCGTTCTTCAGCCCCGTCCTCGCGGCCGAAGGGGTCGGTGGCTTCAATATCCGGTCGACGACCACCGTTACCGTGCAGGCGGTGGTGACCGCCCTCGACGGCACCGGCGCGCGGCAGGGTTTCTACCTGACCGAGGAAACCGCCGACTGGGATATGAGTGCGCTGACGTCCGAAGGGATCTTCGTGATGGCCCGCGACGACCGCAACGTCGGAACGACGCTGGCCGCGCTTGCGCCGAATCTGCGGGTCGGCGACCTCGTGACCGTCACCGCGCAGGTGATGGAATATCAGGCGTTCACCAACATGCCGCGCACCGTGCTGACCGGCGTCAGCGGCATCACCGTGGATGCCAGCAACCAGGATTTGCCGACCCTGATCCTCGATGGATCGCCCGGCCGTGCGATCCCCAGCGCGATCCTGACCGACGAAGTCCCCAATTATTTCGATTCGGTCGGCGGTGCGGGGTTCGATCCGGCCAAGGACGCGCTCGACTTCTTCGAAACGATCGAGGGGATGCGGGTCACCGTGCCCGACATGGTCGTCGCCGACGGCTTCGTAGGTGTGTCGGGCGGCAAGCCGTTCATGAAAGCCTATTCGACCGTCCACGCCGATGCCGACCAGATCAACAGCCGCGGCGGCTACACGATCGGTGGCGACCCGAAGCTGTCGCCGCCCGACACTGCCGATACCCGCGACGACGTTCGTTCGGGCGGGCGCTATATCCATGACGGCGACACCAATCCCGACATCCTCGAACTCGATTTCACCGACTTCGCCACCGCCGCACCGGCCGATCTCGTCACCGCCGCATCGGCCGGCGACAAGCTGGGCGACGTGACCGGCATCGTCGAATTCGACTTTACCGACCTGAAGCTGTTCGTGACCGATCCGGTGACGATCAAGGAAGACGTGACGCCGGTACGCGAGGTGACGACGATCGTCGCCGATGCCCGCGCGCTGACCATCGGCACGTTCAACGTCGAAAACCTTGCCGCGACCGATGCCGACGCGCGCTTCACCGCGATCGCCGATGCCATCGCCGTCAATCTGAAGACGCCCGATATCCTGACGATCGAGGAAATCCAGGACAATAACGGCGCGACCGCGGGTGATGGTACCTCCTCGACCGGTACCGACGCCTCGCTGACGTGGCAGAAGCTGGTCGACGCGGTCAACGCGGCGACGGGACAGCGGTATCAGTGGGTCGACGAACTGCCGGTCTATAATGCCGAAGGTGGCCAACCCAACGGTAATATTCGCGTCGGCTTCCTCTACAATACCAACCGCGTGCAGCTCGGCGACCTGGCCGCCGACGCGACGATCGAACAGCGCCGTGCCTTCACCGACCGGATCGGCGACGGTGTGCGCGATGCCGGCGACCGGATCGGCCATGACGACAGCCAGATCGCTGGCCAGATCAACGGTGCCGACTGGACCAACACCCGCAAATCGCTGCTGGGCCAGTTCAGCTTTGCCGGCAACGACGTCTATGTCGCCGCCAACCACCTGCCGTCGAAGGGCGGATCGGGCGAATTCTGGCAGCTCGACCAGAATATCGACAATGGTCAGCCGACCAATGCCGGCTGGGCAAAGCGCAACGCCATCGCCGAAGACGTCTGGCACATGCTCGATACGATCCAGTCGGCATCGTCCGACAACCGGATTGTCGCGGGCGGTGACTGGAACGAATTCTACTTCAACCGGGCGATGGAAGCCGCGACCGGTTATGTCGACGCCAACGGCGATGCCCGCGCAGGTGGCGCACGGTTCGACAATCTGACCGTGACCGAGCTGACCGAGGCTGAGCGCTACACCTATATGTTCGATGGCCGGTCGCAGGCGATCGATCATGTCATCGTCGACCAGCAATTGGGCGCGGTCGCCAGCTATGACGTCGTCCACATCAACACCGGCTATAACAACCGCGGTGGCAACAACCCGGCATTGTCGGACCATGATCCCGCGCTCGCCCAGTTCGACTTCCGCACTTTCGGCGAACGCCTGCGCGGGACTGCCGCGATCGACCGGATCGAGGGGCTTGGCGGCGACGACCGGATCGAGGGGCTGGCCGGCAACGACCAGCTGTTCGGCGGCGACGGCAACGACCTGCTGATCGGCGGGGCCGGCAGTGACACGATGTGGGGCGGTGCCGGCAGCGACGCGTTCTTCTACGACGCGACCGGGGCCGGCGGAAAGGACCGGATCAAGGACTTTTCGTCCGAAGACTTCATCGTCACCACCGTCCGCCTGCGCGACAACAACAAGAACGGCATGATCGGTGCCGGCTCGAACAAGGTCTTCGACCTGTCGGGCGGCGGTTCGATCGCGATCGAAGCGGTCAACGGATCGAGCGTCCGTACGATCGAGTATGACGGCATGCTGATGAAGAACGGCGTCGCCTATTATATCTACAGCGCGGTCGGCTCGACCACCGATCCGGTCGAGGCGCTCGCGCTGCTCTGATCGGCCCGGGCAACGACGAAGGGGCGGAACCGGTTCGCGGCTCCGCCCCTTTTTTCGTCCAAAGCCATTTTCCGATCGGGTTGGGGTATCGGATTTCGATTTGCGGCAGGGTGCGAGCGGCGAGCGACGCCGGAGCATCGCGACGGACGAGCAACACCACCGTGAACACGAAAGCGGCCCGCCGCCCAGCGGTCACTCGCAAGACGAGGCCGATGGTTCACATGGTCGGAGACCGCTCTACTGCCAATACCGCAAGCATAAGGCCGGCGTTCCCGGACTATTCGGGTCGGCACGCCGCCCACAGCGAATATGCGCCGGATCGTGCTCCCTCGCCCTGATCGAAACCGATGGCATGACCTCGCACGCCATCCGGGAATGGTGAGCGGACGTCTTTCACGCAGGTGCAGGCTCGCGTGCTGGCCATGGGCGCGATCGTACCGAAACGATTGTCCATGCTCGATGCAATACGGCAGCACGGCCGCCATCCCGGCGATCGGTCGGCGCTCGATCGACCCATCGTCCGCACAAAAAAAGAGGCGCCGGCTTTCGCCAGCGCCTCCCTTACCGATCGCCGCAGAAGCGACGACTTTCCGTCCGCTTAGAGCGGCGGGGTCGAAGCGTCGGGTGCTTCGTACACGTAGTAGGTCACGCCGTTGATCGTTTCCGACCCGGTGTACTTGATCTTCGTGATATCCGGCGTGGAGAAATCGATCTGACCACCCGGGCCAGTCGTCGGATCGGTCGACTGCGGACCCATCGAACCCGAAACGTCGAGAACGAAGTTCTTGCCGAAACCGACGACATTGTTGCTGGTGTTGTCGAACAGCTTGGCGGTGGTGACCAGCTTGTCGCCCGCGCCGAAGTTAGTCAGTACGTCCTGACCCATGTTCAGGCCGAGTGCGTTGTCGATCAGCAGGGTCTTGTTGCCGCCCGCGAAATCATAGGTTTCGTTACCGACCTTGTTTTCCATGACATTGTCACGACCGCCGAACTCGGAGATCCACAAGTTCTTCAGCGTCGCCGAGTTGGCATAGACGTGCAGGTCACCCGGAGCGCCCTTGCTGCCCAGATAGCGCAGTTCGGTGACGGGACCGTTGTCGCCACCAACCTGGATCTGGTCGTTGCCGGCATTCTTGCGGCTCACGCGGTCGATGTCGAGTTCGCCGTTCGGACCGAACTGGATGAAGCCGTCGTTGTTGCCGTCGAAGATCTTCTTGTAGTTCAGGATCGAATCATTGCTGCCGAAACCCAGAAGCGTGTCGTCGCCAGCGTTGCCTTCCTGAAACACAAACGCGGTCGCGCCGGCGCTGCCGTTATAGGTGTCGGCGGTGTTGTTGAGCGCGATGTCGACCTTCGTGGCGGTCGAGATCAGATTGCTGTTGTCGCGGAACTTCGGAACCGTATCAACCATGACGTTATCTCCCTGAGTACTAAAAAAGTCGTTCGGCACGCCCGCCGTTTGAAGGCGCACCGTGCTTAAGAAGGCATTTACGTAGATTGTCGTGAACCGTCAATGAATTATGAAGGCTTCGACATGAACAGGAATCCTGCCGATCCAGCTTTAGGACAGCGATTAACGTTCTAATTTTGTTGACGCAGGACGACGCGACGTTCCGCAACCGATCGTTTCTACGTCGTATGAAGTATCGATCCGTTTCGGTTCGTTCGGCCGCCGCAAACGTGCGACGACCTGAACCAGCTGCAGATCGGAGCTGATTTTTTTACTATGGCTTTATTTGACAAAACGCTGGAACAGCGGGCACAAAGCACCATTGCCGAAATTGCGGTTTCCATCGAAACCGTCGGACCGTTCCAGCCAAGTGCGGAAGGATGCGCGCTCGCGACGTCGCGTTACCGACATTGTCGGCGCTACAACGATCTCCAACCCTGCCCAGTCGTTTCGGACATGGACCCCTTGTTTTCCCCGGCATCGCTCTACGAGAACTGATGCCGGATGCAAGTCGGTTGCGGCGGCGCACAATGTCGAAACTGTGCCGACTTTCCCGCTTCGGAACAGTATTGTGCCATTTTCGTCACAATTGCGGGTGTTTGATGAACAAACGTTAATTATCAGTTTGCGCAGTGCCCCAATCCGCGCATCATCTGCGCAGTTGTACAGGGAGCGTAGCGTTGCCCGATTTGCCGAATGCCATGCCACCCGCCCTGTCCAGCTTCGCCGCCGCCATGTCGAAACGCTCGATCGCCGCGCCATTGTGGCGCGGGGTCAGGTCGGTCGGACTGACCTGCGTTGCTGCCACGCCCGAACAATGCGCGACGCTGGTCGCGACTGCACGGCGAGGCGCGCCGGTGCCGATCGACGGCACCGACGCGGCCAAACGGTCGCGTGTGCAAATCACCGCCGATCTGACGCCGGTCGATGGCCAACCGGCGATCACGCTGTTGGTGCGGCCATCTATCGTGATGGACGATGCACAGGGGGAATGGAACGGTCCGGCGATCGTCGCCGGCGAGAGGGAGGATTTCGCTTCCCTCGCCGAACGCGCGCTGGACCGCGCGCTGCCATGGCGCGGCGTACGACCGGATAACCGACTTACAGGGGAGATAGAGTGATGGAGAATAGTGCTCTGGTACCGGGCACGCCAGTCGAACGCGACTGGCCGCTGGGTGGTGCCGACGATGTCGTCGAATCATTGTCGCTCGATCCGTTCGCGGGTCAGACCTATGCGAACAAGCCGATCGCCACGGCGACCCAGGCCGGGAACATCCTGACCCGTTCGGGTTGGAACTGGACCTACAACAATTATGGCGAACTGAGCGACGGGGTCCTGAACTTCGGGTTCTGGAACAGCGCGGAGGAACTGGCGAACAGCTATTACGTCAACGCGACCGGTACGATCGCGTTGAACGAGGCGTACTACAGCGACGATTTTTCGGCCTTCAATGCCGATCAGCGTATCCTGGCACGCGCGGGTATAGCCCTGTGGGACGATCTGATCGCGATCAGCTTTCAGGAAACGAAGTCGTACAATGCCGACATCACCTTCGGTAACACCTCTACCGGTGGTGCGCAGGCCTATGCCTATCTGCCGTTCGGCAACATCTTCGACGCCGAGGCGCTCCAGGACGGGTTCGAGGATTATGGCCGGCTAAGTGGCGACGTCTGGATCGACGGCTTCGTCAGCTCGAACTTCTTTCCGGCGCGCGACAGCTTCTATGCCAAGACGACGATCATCCACGAACTCGGCCACTCGCTGGGGCTGAGCCATCCGGGCAATTACGACGCGCTCGACGACGACGACGGCGATGGCCAGCCCGATCCGATCACCTATGCCAACGACGCCGCCTATGCGCAGGATTCGGCGCAATATTCGATCATGAGCTATTTCGACGCCTACGAAACCGGCGCGCAGCATATCGATTGGGCCAACCTCCGCTTCGGCTATGCGTCGACCCCGATGGTTCACGACATCGTCGCCATCCAGAAAATCTATGGCGCTGACCGGACGACGCGGACCGGCGACACCGTCTATGGCTTCAATTCGACCGCGAACCGCGCCGAGTACGACTTTGCAAAGAACGCGGCACCGATCGTCTCGGTCTACGACGCCGGCGGCAACGACACGCTCGATTTCTCGGGCTGGAACACGCCGTCGGTCATCGACCTGAACGCCGGCGCGTTTTCGTCGGGTGGCGGGATCGAGGCGTTCCTGACGCTCGAACAGGTCAATGCCAATCGCGCCGCGCAGGGTTTGGCAGCCCGTTCGCAGGCGACGTTCGACGCCTATACCGCGTTGCGTGAGGACCTCGGCCTGACCAGCGGCCTGTACAAGGACAATATTTCGATCGCGTACGGCGTGACGATCGAGAATGCGATCGGCGGCGGCGGCAACGACCGGCTGATCGGTAACCAGGTCGCCAACAAGCTGACCGGCGGTGCGGGACGCGACATCTTCGAATTGCGAACCTCGGGCGTCTCGGGCGTCGATACGGTGACCGATTGGCAACGCGGCGACGTGTTGGCGGTCGATCGGGCGATTCGCGACAATAACAATGACGGCATCGTCACGTGGCGCGGCGGCCCGCTGGCCCTCGACACCAGCGATGGCGATGCGGCCACGCTGGCCGGTGCGAACGGCGCGGCCGGGCTGCGCCTGATGGGCAGCATCGACGGCACCTTCTATTATGGCGACGCCCGCGTTCGCCCGGTCGCCGGTCGCAACCAGCAGGTCGCCGAAAGCGGCTTTGGCGACGATGTCCTCAAATCGTCGAGCAACAAGAAGATCAGCGACATCTTCTTCTTCGATACCGCCAACCCGATCGCCGGGCTCGGCAACGACTCGCTGAGCTTCACCGCGCGCGACATCATCGTCACCACGACGGCGTTGTTCGACGGGAATGATGACGGCATCATCCGCTTCAACGATGGCGTCCTCGACCTGTCGGGCATGGGTGGCACCGTCGCCATCTCCGGCACGCGGGCGCTGGAATTCGACGCGATGATCGAACAGAACGGGCTGCGCTTCTATATCTACAGCGCCGTCGGTTCGAGCGTCGGCATGGGCAGCGTCGACGTCTGAAGACCAAGGGGGGTGGCGCGATCCCCGATGCGGGATCGCGCCACCCCCTTCCCCCCTTCGCAAACCGGCCAAGGCTCTGCTATTGGCGGAGCTTCGCTGGGAAGGGATCGATCGCCGTGACGTTTGGCCATAAGCACGCGGCGGCGCGATGAACCGCGTCGCACTTCAGGCCGGCACCGGCCGCGACTCGGCGGCGCTGCGCTGGACGATGACGCTGATCCCGCCGTTCGCGATCGCCTATAACGGCATCTTCGCCGCCGTCGCTGCGGTCGGTGCACCGATGAACAATGCGATCGTCATCGCGGCCGAACTGCTGATCATCGTCAGCGCGATCGGTCTGTCGTTCGTCCGTGACGGCATCCGCCGCGAGGATATGGCGCCGCTGCTGTTCGTCGCCGGGATCGTCGCGGTCGCGATGGTCGGATCGATGGTGTTCGAACGCCCGATGATCGAAGGGGTGCGCAACGCGCTGATCATCGCCGCCTTCACGATCCTCGGCATTCGTTGCAACGAACGGATGGTCCGCATCGCCTTTGCGGTCAGTTGCGGGATCGCGCTGGGCGTATTGCTGCTCGAAATCAGCAGCGTCGACACCTATGCCTCGATCTTCCAGCCAGCCAGCTATCTGACCAAGACGCGCGGTTTCGTCGTCAAGGAATTCATGGACGAAAATTCGCTGGCGATCGGGACGATCTCCTACAGCGGGCGCTTCACCTTCGGCCTGTATGACGGGCCGCGCACCTCGTCGATCTTTCTCGAACAGGTCAGCATCAACTGCTTCTCGATCGTCATCATGGTGTATCTGTGCACCCTGTGGCAACGACTGAGCATCGCCGAACGGGCGCTGGCGCTGGCGACCGTGTTCCTGATCGTGGTCACCAACAATGCGCGCATGTCGGCGCTGCTCGCGCCGCTGTTCCTGATCGGGTATTTCCTGTTTCCGCGCCTGCCGCGCTATTGGCAGGGGCTGATCCCGGTCGTGTCGATCGGCGCGACCTTCCTGCTCTTCGCGTTCATCCCGTGGCGGTCGGGCGACGATCCGGTCGGACGGCTCGGCGTGACCTATCGCTATCTGACAACCTATACTGCCGGCGATTTCCTGTTCGGCGTACCCGCGCTCATCGCGCGGACCGGCGATACCGGCTATGGCTTCGTGATCGCGTCGATGGGACTCGCGGGTGCCTTCGTCTACTGGGCCTATCTGATCGTCGTCGTGCCTCAGAATTCGGACATGTCGCGACGGGCGGCATGGGCGTCCGCGCTGTACATCTATGTCTGGCTGCTGGTCGGCGGCACCGGCACCTTCTCGATGAAGTCGGCACCGCTGCTCTGGCTGCTGCTCGGCTATTGCCGGGCAACCTATCTGTCGGCGCACGACGAAGGGGCGCGCCGGCAGGCCGAGGCCCACCGACTGACACCGCGCGAGCGCATGGCCCGACGACACGCCGCCGCCGGTTGACCGGTCAGTGTGACCGGAACAAATGGATCGCCGCCATGATCGCCAGCCACGGCGTCGCCGCATAGACCGCCAGCGTCATCAACCGCTGGCGGGGCGACCATTTGAACGGTTGTGCAGCGGGTGCGACATCGAAACTGATGACATTAACGCGAGTCGCGTCGGACACCGCACCTGACGGCAACGCCCCGATGAATTCGCAGCCATATTGGGTACCCTCGCCCCACACGACGGTCGCCTCGACCGTGCCGACCCCGGCAAGGCCCAGCAAGACCGATTCACCGACGCCGAGCGGATGGCCGGTGCGGATACGACATCCGTGTCGGGTCAGGTCGAGCAGTGCGCTATGCACTGGCGGACGCCCCGCAGCGCGCAACACGCACGCACGACCGACCGATACACGATCGTCATCGCGACGACCGACAAACTGTTCTTCAATTATGCGTGCCTGAAGACTCATGGCATCCTCCATCTGGCTGCACACCAGATAGCGGATCAGGTCTTACCAAAGCTTTTCTGCGGAGATCGAATTGATGGTTACTAAGCGATAATTGGTAAACGGCGAGTAAATCATTGCGCCATTATTGTTCACCATCAAATTTAGTTATTATATCGACCAGGTTACCGGCCGGATATCGCGCGCCGGACTACCTGCGACCAGCATGCGGGGCGCGACGTCGCGGACCACGATCGATCCGGCGGCGATCACCGCGCCCGATCCGATCGTCACGCCCTTCAGCACCATCACTCCCAGCCCGATCCAGACATCGTCGCCGATCACCACCGGCGCGGTCCGCGCGCGCGACCCGGTCAGGTCGTGATGATCGGTATCCATGATGACGGTCCGCGCGGCGATCGCGACGCGGTGTCCGATCGTCACCGCCTGATGGCAATCGATCCGCACGTCGTCGGCCAGATAGCCGCTGCCGAGCGTCAACCGCCCGCCCTTTCCAACGCGAATCTCGACACCGCGATGCAAGGCAAAGATGCCGTCGACCTGCATCGCGCCGCCGGGCCGCACCGCGACTTCGGTCCCGCGCGACACCTGCCCGGGCCAGCATTTGCCGATGGCCAATCGCCCCTTGCCGCTCAATGGTCCGGCGATCGACAGCCGCGCGCGCCGGTAGATCAGAACCCGAAACGGCGTACGCAGATTTGCGAACAAGGTTGCGAACGGTCGCAACCGCAGCAGCAGCCGGAGAAGAGGTGCCGCGCGCGAAAATACACTCAAATCAATTCCCCCGCCCATTCATGGCGAACGAACGATAAGTATATTGGTTCAATACGTATTTTTATGCACGACGACCTTGACGGTCATCGCCAGGATCGTGACGTCGCGCCAGAACGACCAGTTGGCGGCATATTCCAGATCGGCCTGCAACCGGCGGGTCAGATCCTCGACATGGTTCGTGGCCCCGCGATAGCCGCGCACCTGTGCCAGACCGGTGATACCGGGCTTCAGCGCATGGCGATGCCAGTACCGCGTGTCCACGTCCCAGAACAGGTGATTACCCGCCAGCGAGCCCAGCGCGTGCGGACGCGGACCGACGATGCTCATCTGTCCGAGAAACACGTTCAGCAACTGCGGCAATTCATCGATGCTGGTGCGACGGATGAAATAGCCGACGCGGGTGATACGGTCGTCGTCGCGGCTGGTCGACACGTTGCCATCGGCGTCGCAATTCTCGACGCGCATGCTGCGGAACTTCAGAATGTCGAAGAATTCGTTGCCGCGCCCGACCCGCCGCTGGCGGAAAAGCACCGGACCCGGGCTGTCGAGCTTGATGAGCAGCGCGGTCAGCAACAGCGCCGGCGCCAGCGCGATCAGCGCAGGCACGCATACCGCCAGATCGAACGCCCGCTTCGCAAAGGCATCGCGGAGCGACAGCGGCCCGACCGACACGGTCAGCGTCGGCCGATCGCCGATATGCGATACGCCCAGCGCCCCGAAATGCGAGATCGTATCGACCACCACGTCACCGCGCACGTTTGCGCCCTTCAGCAGCATCGCCCAGTCCTGGCAGCGCCCTTCGGAACAGGCGACCACCACCCGTTCGCATTCGCGGATCAGCGAACCGAAGGCGTTGAGCATCGCCGGATCGCGCAGGTCGGGAACAAGACCGATATCGCTGGCCCGGACCACCCGGTACCCGGGAAGCGGTGCGATGTCCGCTCCGTCGAGGATCAGCATCTGCACCAGCAACCGGTCGCGCAGCCGCGATTCGACATAGATCGCGACGATCTGCCGGAACACGACCAGCGTCAGCGTGCCGACGACCATCGCGATCCCGATCAGCAGGCGCGACAGATCGCGCTCCAGCTTCAGGAAGTACGACAGCAGGAACAATACGCCGTAAGTGAACAGCAGCGCCCGGACCGCAGGCGCGGTGTCGACCGACACGTCCTGCGCCGACCGCAGCGAGAACGCGCCCGAATTGAACGCGATTCCGGTATAGACGATCGCCGTCAACGTCAGCAGCTCGAACAGCTTGAAATCGGACTTCAGCAAGTGGCTCGGCAACAGGAAGCCGAACGCGATTGCGGCGATGTCCAGCGCCAGCAATATCACATAGAGGCGCAGGCGAAGCGCATGCGGGGTCAGCCAGAAACGCGAACTTCTGGCCGCGCCAGCAATATCCGTTCCGGAATCGGCTGGTATTCCTGTCACCCTGATCCCCGATGTCCGCTATACGCCGTTAACGGCTGTAATTGGTCTTGGTCTTGAAGCCCGTGCATGCGCCGCGTGTCCATGGATCAGTTGCGCTTGCGGCGCAAGTCCGGTGCGAGGCGTTGTACAGATGGCGTTACGGTAAAAGCGTTACCATCTCTTTACTTCCCGGCGGCGCGATACAAGTCGTAAAACGCATCGACATGCCCCCGCCAGCCGAAGCGTGCGTCGAGCAGTGCATCCAGCGCGCCGGGATCGGGCCGGTCGATCGTCGACCAGTCCCGCGCGAACGCCGCGCCCGATGCCGGATCGGTGAAATCGACGATGCGGCCGAACCCCATCGTCTCGATCGTCCGTTCGAACGCGGGAATGGCATTTAGTACCGGGTAGAGATGTGCCGATGCCCCCTCGATCGCCGCCAGGCCGAACCCTTCATAGCTCGATGCCGACACGTAGACCGACGACCGGCGCACGATATCCGCGATCTCGGCATCGGTCGGCGTCACCACCACCTCGACCGCATCGGCGACGCCCGCCGCGGCGGCACGCTCGCGCAGGTCCGCCGCTTCCACGCCCATCGGCTTGCCTGCGATCACCAGCCGCCACGCCGGATCGACCGTGCGCGCCCGTGCGAACCAGGGCAGCAGTTCGAACAGCCCCTTGTTCGGCGCCAGCCGGCCGAAATAGAGCATCGTGTGCGCCGACGGATCGGCCAGCCCGCGAAACTTGTCGAGGCTGACGCCATTTTCGATCAGCCGCAAATTGCGCGGATGGATCTGCTGGAACCGGTCGTAATCCTGTGTACTCGATGCCCCGGTTGCGGCATAGGCCCGCATCGCGGTGCGGGTGACCGTCGCGAAATAGCGCAGCTTCATCTTGCCGGCGAATTGCGTGTGAAAGAACCCCCCATGGGTCGACAGCACCAGCGTGCGGCCATGGATCGGCTTGGTCAGCGCCAGATAGTCGAACAGGAAGTCGACGCCATGGACATGGACGATGTCCGCGCCGTTCAGATGGCGCAGCACGCCCGGCGCGATCGGATAGCGCTTCGACCCCTTCCACGGCACCCGGCGGATCTCGATCCCGTCGATCGCGTCGTGGTGCGGCAGCATGACCGTCGCATCGTCGTCGAAGATCGTGTCGAGCGTCACCACGCGCACGCCATGCCCGTCGCGTTGCTGGTATCGCGCCAGTTGCAGGACGCACTCCTCCATGCCGCCGATCCCGGGATGGAACTGGCGAACGACATGGACGATCGACAGGGGGCGATCGGCGCTCATGGACGCGGCTCCGCGCCGCCGGTGCGCAAGTCGGGTCCGGGGATCGGTCCGGGGCCGGCGGAAAGGGCTGGGTTCAGCATCCGTTGATACTCCGATGGAGGACAGGTCAGTCGATCGTCCTTGGAACATTCGATCTTGAACAGATAACGGTCGGGCCACATCCGGCCCCCACCCCACCAGGTGATGCCCAGCAGCACGTCGCTGTTCGCGCGCAGCTGCGCCACGGCATCGGCTCCGACGGCCACGCAGCCGGGCGGCACCGCAGCATAGTTGCCGAACGCCGATTCGGTAATGTACCCGCGCAGGCCGCGTCGCCGCAATTGCTTCGCAAACCGGTCGAAGCCGCTGTCGGTGCGCGGCTCGCCCTTGTCGTTGGTGCAATCGCGCTTCGTGCCCGAACCATCCGAGTCGAAATAGCGATGGCCGTTCAGGAACGTGCGGTCGATCGGGTCGAGCAGCCCCGGCGTGCGATCGAGCGCGCAGCCGGCACTCTGGCACGCGCCGTCCGCTCGCTCATGCTTGTCGAAACGCTGGATGCCCGAATATCCCGGCCATTGCAGCAGGATCGGATGGCGGATGCCACCCCGGCGCAATCCGGCGATCACCGCCTTGGCCTCGCTGGCCCACTGCATCCACTCGACATTGCCGGGTTCGTTGACCAGATCGATCATCACCGACCCGTCGTCGAGGAATTGGCGCGCCAGATCGGTCCAGAACGCGACCTGCTCGCCGACCGGGTTCCAGCGCGAATTGTGATTGTCGAGGATCAGCGGTACCCGGCGCGACCGCGTGAACGCGGCGATCGCCTTCAGCTCCTCGACCCGGTCGGGCGTCATCCGGCTCGGGCGGAACGGGTAGCGGATCAGGCCGAAGCGCAGCCGGTCGACGGCGTTGCGCACATCGGCCAGCGTCGGGCGCGGCGCATCGCTCTCCTTGCCCTCGGCCCCCGACAGATTGACGCCGAAGCGGGGTGGCGGCGCGGGACGGCGTGGCGGATCCTTGGGCTGGGCCTCCCCCTGCCCGTTGCATCCCGCGACCAACATCACGGCGGCCAGCAGCCAACCGGCACGCGTCACGACAATGCCCCCCGCCGCCGGGCAAGGGATCGGGCTGCATCGTTCATTAGCGACACCAGAAAATCCCCCAACAACCATCGCGGCCGCCACCAGAACAGCAACAGCGCCATCACTACCAGCACCGCCCCGGCGACGCCGAGCGTCACCACCGCCGGTACCGCCGCCCGCCGCAACGCCGCCACGACCGGCAGCACGACCGCGACGCCCAGCACCGCCAGCAGCACGCCGTGCAGATGGCTGCCGACGAACGCGCGCAGGTCGACGCCGGCGATGCGACAGGCGTTGACGTTGATGATGATATAGGATGCGACCACGGCGATGCTCCCTGCCAGTGCGACGGCTTCGATACCATAGGGATAGGCGATCAACGCACCGCCGACGACCATCGCCAGATACACGATCTGGTTCGTAATCATCGCACCGGTCGCGGCCTTTGCCCGCTGAAGCGATCCGCCGATCTTCGAACCCAGGCGGAAATAGCTTGCCGAACACAGGATCGCGAACGGCCCGATCACCGCCGCCCACCGCGATCCCAGAATGATCTCGATCACTTCCGGAGCCAGCACCGCCAGCAACGCCGACATCGGCATCCCGATCGCCGCCGTCAGTTCGGTCCCGCGCAGGAACGCCGCCCGCAACCGCACGGCATCGTCCTGCACCTGTGCCATCGCCGGAAACACCAGCCGTTCGGCGATGCGGGTATAGAGTTCGGACGGTACGCTCATCAGGTTGAAGGCGCGCGAATAGATGCCGAGCGCCGCGGCATCCATCGTCCGCCCGACCACCAGATTGTTCGAACGCAGCGCGAAGAAGTTCAGGATGCGCGCGACCGAGAAACCGGCGCTGCGCCCCATCAGCCGCTTCGTACCGGCGCGGGTCAGCAGCGGCCGCATCGGCGGACGGACGATCGCGACCAGCCACGCCGCCTTGACCACCGTCTCGACCAGCGCCGCCGCCACCAAGGCCCAATAGCCCCAGCCGAGCCATGCCAGCGCGATGCCGACCCCGCCGGTCCCGACGATCCGCGCCAGCACCTGCGCGATCATCACCCGCCGCACGTCGAGACGGCGGACCAGCAGGTTTTCGGGCACGATCCCGAACGACTGGATGACGAACACCAGCGCCAGCACCCGCAGGACTTCGGTCACGCCATCGATGTTCAGAAACGCACCCGCCAGCGGGGCCAACAGCTGTGCCAGCAGGAAATACCCGATGCCGCTCAGGAACACGAGCGTGCCGGCGACACGGACGTCGTCGCGGGTCAGCCCCGGCATCTGGACGATCGTCGCGCCGATTCCGACCTCGGCCAGCAACAGCGCCAGTTCGATGAAGATCGTCGCGCCCGCAATCACCCCGAAGTCACGCGGGAACAGGATGCGGGCAAGGACGGCGGTGAAGCCGAGTTCGATCGCCTTCGACGTCAGTTGCAGGGCGGTGGTCCACCCCGCCCCGGCCGCCAGGGTGCGTTTCATCGACCCCGGCGGACCGGCATTCGCCAACGGGTCCCGATCGTCGATACGGCTGTCGTCGCTCATCGATCGCGGGGCCGGTGCGAACGGGTCGGCGGACGCCCGAACCGAGCGCCCGCCGCCCGGATCAGAAAATGCGCTCGCGGACGAACAGCACGTCGTCGGGCAGGACCGGTGCGGCCAGTTCGGCCTCCAGCTCACGCCCGCCGCGATACAGCGTCACCTTGCGCTCCGACCCCGACAGGGTCGGGCCGCCGGCGCGGGCCAGCGCCTGACGGATGGTCATGCCCGGCGCAATCCCGAATGCGCCGGCATTGCCGATCTGGCCATAGACATAATATTGCGGCGCCGCGATCGCATAGACCGCATCGCCGGGCTGCATCGTGACATCGGGCTGCTGTCCGCGCGCGATCTGGGTCAGGCTATAGGTCGTCACCTTGCCGTCACGGCGCAGCTCGACGATGTCCGACCCGCCTTCGCGCAGACCGCCCGCCCGCGCCGCCAGTTCGCTCAGCTGGGTCGGCCGGTCGAGCGGCACCACCCCCGGCTTGGCGAATTCGCCAAGCACGGTGACCGTGCGGCTGGCATATTCGGCGATCTCGACATTGACGATCGGATCGTTGACGTAACCGCCGCGACGCAGCTGTTCCTGGATCGCGCTGGCCAGCGCCTGCGTCGTACGATTCGACGCCTCGACCCGGCCGACCAGCGGCAGGGTGATCGATCCGTCGGACTTGATGCGGGTCTTGGTCACCGAACCGCCCTGACCATAGATCGACACTTCGATCTGGTCCTCGGCCCCCAGCCGATATCCATCCCACGTCGCCTGCCCGGCGGCGGGTTGCGCGAGGGCGCACGGCATCGCAATCGCGATGGCCAGACTGACGAACGCCTTCATCCCCATATCCTTTCCCATCATATGCTCAGCATCGCCCGCAATGTCGTGGCAAAGCTGTCATAATCGTAAAAATCATTTTCGGCCGTACGCTGCCGGTACCGGGCGGCCAGTTCCAGCGTGATCGGCTGCGCCAATCGGTAGCGGACATCGGCCTGAGCGTTAAGCTGCGTATCGGACAGGCGCGGCTCCGCGACGAACAACGGGTCTTCCCCCTTGTAATCGCGCTGCGACAGCTGGACGCTCGCGCCGAACGATGTCCGCCGGCTGACCGTCAGCCGTGCGCCGAAGTCGACCTGATCCCGCAGGATATAGCTGACGCCAAGGTTGCCGCGCGCCGACACCGACCGGCCGAACGCGGCCGACAGCACGAATCGCGAGATCGGGGTATAGGATGCGTTGATCGAGTAGGTGATGCCGCTGAACGGCGTCGCCTGCGGCGATGCGGGATCGGCGGAGGTATAGCCGACCTCACCGCTCGCCTTGATCCGGGTACCGACGTCGCGCCCCACGCGCAGACCGGCCGACCGGATCTGCGTCACGTCGCGGACCGGCCCCTCGGGCGTATCGAAGACGCGCGCGCGGCGGATGGTCGAGAACGCACCGAACAATTGCGCCGTGCCGAGACTGGGCAAGCTGTAGCCGATGCCGACGCGCCCATCGACGATGTTCTGGTTCCGCAGCTGGCGGCGTTCATTGTCGACCTTGAAATATCCGGCCGAGGCGATCGGGTAGAAACCGGAGGGGCGTGGGCAGCTGGCGGCGATCGAATAATCGGTGGTCGTCGCGACGTTGCTGATGACGACGCCCAGATCCTCCAGATCGGACTGCGCCTGAACGAAGGTACCCAGCACCGTCGCCCGGCATTTCGGCCCGACGCGGATGTCGGCACCGCCGGTCAGCGCGATATCCTGCCGATTCAGGAAGTCGAACCGGTTGTTCCACACATAGCCGGCATAACCATTGGCAAAGATCCGCTGCCGCGCCAGCTGCCGGCTGTAATCCAGCGTCAGCCGGGGTGCGGTCGACAGGTTGTCGGTCGGCTGGTTCGTCCGCTGCTCGCCCAGGCGCAGGATATTGGTGTCGTAGGTTTCGACCAACGCCAGCGACAGGTCGAACTTGTTTTCCTGCGCCCGCGCGGGTGCCGCGGCCATGACAAGGCCGACCGCGCCAGCGGTCGCGGCGATGGCGACTGGACCCTTCATTCCCCGAACTCCCTGTCGGATGCGACGCACCCGGCCAACCGCTCTATGACTTTCCGATCGTCCGGTCAAAACCCGTACGCGACCGTTACGATACGGGCGGTATCCGGCACGCAACTGGTCCGATCGCCCGATCGGGTCGCCGTAACTATCGACTGCGCCGCGAAAAGTATATCCAATGCTGCACTGCGGCATCATTTTGACGTCGCACCATTGACCCTGCGCGCGTGGCAAGCCATTGCGTCGCCGAACGCGCGGATCGAGAATGCGCGCAGTACGCCACAGGGAGCGCGACATGAGCAAGGGACGGGTCGTGTTCGTGTCCGCGTTTCACGATTATCGCACCGCCAAGCGGGCGAGCATCCACCCGATCGCCAAGGCGCTGGCCAATACCGGGTACGACGTCACCTTCCTGTCGACGCGGTTCAGCCGGCTGTCGCGGCGCAAGGGTGATTCGCGACTGTTCCTGTGGGACCGGGCCAACCGCTTCGAAACGGTCGACAATATCCGCTGCTATCTGTGGCGCACCGCCTTCCACCCATTTGCCACGGGATCGAAGCTGGGCGACAAGGTGATGGGCACGCTGTTCCCGCTCTATGCCGAACTGCCCAATCGCGACGTCGACCGGATGTTCGCGGAGGCCGATTATCTGGTGGTCGAGGCGACGGTCGCAGCGGTGATGCTGCGGCGGATGCGCCGGCTGAACCCGACCGCGCGGATCATATATTACGCGACCGACCGGCTCGATACCGTCGGAGCCCATCCCTATGTCCGCCAGCGGCTGGAGGTCGATGGTGCGCTGGTCCACCACGTGAGCCTGCGCTCCAGCGTGATGGCGGAGGATTTCGGCTGGGCGACCGACCGGCTGACGCGGATCGGCTTCGGCATCGATCCCGACGATTTCGTCGACGACGGCGTCAATCCGTACGCGCCCGGCACGGTGAACGCGGTGTCGGTCGGGGCGATGCTGTTCGACCAGAATTTCTTCCGCATCGCTGCACCGGCGTTTCCCGATGTGCAATTCCACGTGATCGGCAGCGGCGCGACGTTCGACGCGCCACCCAACGTCATCCTGCACGACGAAATGCCGTTCCGCGCGACCCTGCCCTATCTGCGTCATGCGACGATCGGACTTGCCCCCTATCACCGCGCGGCCGGCGTCGAATATCTGGCGGAGTCCAGTCTGAAGCTCGCACAGTACGAATATCTCGGCCTGCCCGCCGTTTGTCCTGATTTCGCGTGCGGCGATGTCGCGTCGCGTTTCGGGTATCGTAACGACGATGCCGTATCGATCGGGGCGGCAATACGCGATGCGCTGGCGGCAGCGGGCAGCGTGGCACCGCGCGCTTTCCCGACATGGGACGGGATCGGCGAACGGTTGCTGCACCCCGAACGCTATCCGGACACCGCGTTGCCGGGCCACGCCCTACCGCATTCGAACCGATAGGCATTTGATGACGTTTATGCGATGCAAGGTCCGGACTGGCCAGCGCCAGCCCGCGGGGAAGGAGGCGGAATGTTCGATCAACTGATGGCGCGCGTCCGTCTGCTAATGCGAAAGCTCAACGGTGATACCGGCCGGATGCTGCCCAGCCCGCTGAAGGTCGCGGCGCAGGCTTCGCGCCCGCCGGTCCCCCGCGCGCCGACGACACCGGCCCGGGCCGCCACCCCCGACATGTCGCCCGAACGCCGTATCGAGCGTACCCGCGCACTCGCCGTCCGCCTGTTCGGCGCGAATCAGCCGGTCGACAATCCACGCGACCTGTTCGGGCGGGAGCTCGAACTGACGACGCTGCGCGAGGCGGTGCTCGAATCGGGCATGCACGCCGTGATCCACGGCCCGCGCGGCAGCGGCAAGACATCGCTGGTCCGCGTATTCGGCGATATGGCCGACGCGCGCGGCGCCACGATCATCTATCTGTCGTGCGCCGGCACCGGGGACTTCGGTCAGGTGATCCTGCCCTATCTCCATGAACTCGGCCCCGCCCCGTTCGGGTTGCGCGGGGACGAATATACCAAGGCGATCGACCTGTTGTCGGCCGCGCCGACGCCGCGCGCGGTCGCTGCGCTGCTGGCGCGGGCCGACCGCGACGACGTCGTCTTCATTCTCGACGAATTCGACCGGCTCGACGATACCGAGACCAAGGCGCAGCTGGCGTTGCTGCTGAAACTGCTGTCCGACATGCGGTCGCGGGTGCGGCTGCTGTTCGTCGGCATCTCGGGCGACGTCAGCGAACTGATCGACGTCCATGCTTCGGTCCGCCGCCACCTGACCGCGGTCGGGCTGAAACCGATCGCCGATGCCGAGGTGAAGAATTTCATCCGCCTGACCAGCAACGCCATCGGCCTGACGATGACGACGAGCGCGCTGGAAGCACTGCGCTGGGCGGCATGCGGTTCGCCCTATCACATGCGGCTGTTCAGCCTGCAGGCCTGTCTGGTCGCGATCGATCGCGGGCAGCAGGAGGTCGACGATGCGGCGATGACCGAGGGGCTGCGCCGCGCGCAGGCGGTCTGGCGGACGACCAATCCGCGCGACGACGAACTGTTCACGCGGCTGATCGGCGAACGCCGCTATCCGATCGCGCTGCTCGAAAGCTTTGCGCGCGCTTGCGCCAACCACCTCGAATTCACCGTCGCCGACCTGACCGACGCCCTGATCCGCGACGGCCATGATCCGGCGCAGGTGCCCCACTTGATCGAAAGTTTCGCCCCCGCGCTCGGTCGGATGCAGGAAGGATCGCAGCGGCTGGCGTTCGACGACGTGCTCGCGCCGCAATTGCTGCTGGCGATGTGCGTGACGACGCGGACGGGCACTGCCTCCGCATCGGCCGCCGACGAAGGAACCATGCAATGAATGTCTGGGACTATCTCGAGTCGCTGAAAAGCCGCTGGCGGCTGGTCGCGCTCGTCGCGCTCGCCTGCATCGTCGCAGTCGCGATCTGGACGTGGCAGTCGCCGCGCACCTACACCGCATCGTCGACCCTGCTGTTCGATCTGCAGCAATCCGATCCGGTCGCTGGCGGCAACGGCGCTGCCAAGGCGTCGGCGTCGGTGCTGGGTACGCAGGTCGACATCATCCGGTCGGGCGTCGTCGCGCAGCGTGTCGCCGAAAAGCTCGGGTACGACAAGGATCCCGACCTGATCCGGCGCTACCGCGAATCGGGCGAACAACGCATCGGCCTGCGCGAATGGATCGGCCGCCGGCTGGTCGCCCCGCTCGAAGTGGTGACTACCCGCACGACCAATGTGTTGTCGCTCAACTACAAGAGTGCCGACCCCGAAAAAGCCGCCCAGCTCGCGACCGCCTTTGCCGAGGCCTATGTGCAGACGCAGTTGCAGCTGCGCATCGATCCGGCCCGCGTCTATTCGCAGTGGTTCCGGTCGCAGATCAACGAGGCGCGCGACCGTCTGGAACAGGCGCAGCGTCGCCTCAGCGGCTTCCAGCAGGCACGCGGCCTCGTCGGCGCCGGCCGGTTCGACATCGAACAGGCGCAGCTGAGCGAACTGTCGCAACAGATGACCACGGCGCAGGCGGAAACCGCCCAGTCCCGTGCCCGCGCCAACACCTCGGTCGGATCGTCGTCCTCGGCACAGCAATCCGCCGTCGTACAGGGGCTGGACGGGCAGATCGCGACCAAGTCGGCGGAATTGCAACAATTGCGTCAGTCGCTTGGCCCGAACCATCCGATGGTCGTCGCGGCACAGGCACAGATCGCCGAATTGCGCGCCCGGCGTGGGCAGGCCGTCGGCACGGTCGTCGACGCGGTGCGCACCGACAGCGCCGCCGCCTCGGCGCGCGAGGCCAATCTGCGTGGCCTGGTCGCGGCACAGCGCGAGCGGGTGCTGCGGCTGGCCAGCGCGCAGGACGAAATGGCGGTGCTGCAACGCGACGTCGATTCGTCGCGCGCTGCCTATGACGCGGTCACCGCGCGATTGAACGAAGTCCGCCTGCAGAGCGAAATTCCGCAGACCAACGTCAGTGTGCTCGACCGGGCGACCGCGCCAACGCTACCGTCCAGCCCGGATGTCGGCTTGCGGGTGCTGCTCGGCATCGTCGGCGGCATCTTTGCCGGGATCATCCTCGCGCTGTTCCTCGAATGGCGCCGGCCCCGCGTACGCACCATCGACGGGTTCGAACGGGCGACCGGATTGCCGGTACTGGTCGATCTCAGCCGTGGTTCGGTCAATGTTGGTTTCGCCGGAAAGGAAGCATCGGCATGAGGTTGCGTTCCAGCACGTCGCGGTCAGCTGCGGATCGCTACAGCGACGTTGAAACTGCGCTGATCGACGCCAACCGGCTGGGTCGCGAGGAACTGGACCGGATCGAGGCGTATCGCGCACGGACCGGGGCCAGCTTCACCGAAGCAGTCGTCGACCTTGGCGTCGTCCTGCCCGAACAGGTTCAGCGTACGCTGGCGACGCGGGCCGAGGCAGGCACGCTGATCGATCCCGACGCCACCGGCGTCAGCCGCGCCGTCGTCGCCGCCTATGATCCCGACAATCCATTGACCGTAAAGCTGCGTGCGCTGCGCTCCAGCCTGTTCGCGATCGAGGATCTCGAACGCGGTGACCTGCGCGTGATCGTCGTCGCGGCGGTCGGGACCGACGATGCGCCGGGCGTCGCCGCGAACCTGGCGACGCTCGTCGCACAGCTTGGCCAACCGGGGCTGCTGGTCGATGCGAACTTCGCCGCCCCTACCCATCACAGCCTGTTCGCGGTCGACCCGGTCGAAGGCGTCACCTCGCTCCTGTCCGGTGCCGAGGACCGCGAAGCGACCGTGACCGAGACGCCGGTGCCGAACCTGTCGCTGATCGCCGCCGGCCCGGCAATCGCCGCGCTGCCGGAGACGGTCGAGCGCGTCTCACTGGTCGAACAGATCCGCGCCATCCGCCTCGGCCATCGCTTCGCGATCGTCGACGCCGGTCATCAGCCGCCCGAAATGATCGCCGCGATCGCGCGTGGCGCCGATGGGCTGCTGCTGGTGATCGAACGCACCCAGACGCCCTTTGCCGCGCTCGACGCGCTGTTGCCGCGCCTCGAAGCGGCCGACGTACCGGTTCTCGGCAGCATCCTGATCCGCTGAACTGCGGGCAGGACGGGCTCGCGGAGCCGTCCTGCCCGGTCAGTCGTCGGACTGGCGAAAATAGGCCAGCCGCTGCGCCAGAACCGGCCGCCCGATTCGCTCCCAGATCGCCGGCGACGTGTGCAGCCCGGCCAAAGCGTGGATCATCCGCACCTGCCAGCTTCCCGCTTCGCGCCGTGCCTGTTCGATCACCGGCCACCCCCGCGCGAAATCGCCCTTCACCATCAAGCGCGCGCCATACCAGGCGAGCTTGCGCGCCAGTACTTCCGGTCGTTGGCGGAGGAACGGGGCAAGATATCCATGCCGGTCGATCGGATCGTCCTCCCCCCGGTCCACCGCCAGCGCGCATTGCACGGCGAAGTCCGACAGATAGGCCTGCAGCACCAGCTTTTGCGGATCGGCGCTGACCCCGCCCGCCGGCTTGAACCGCCGGTACAGGATGTCGGGAACGATCGCATAATCGGTATGGCGCGACATGCGCAGCCACAGGTCGCGATCCTGCGCATAGCGGAAAAACTCGCGGTAACCGCCGACCCGATCGTACAACGCCCGGCGGAACATCGTCTCGCCATGAGTGAACAGGTTGCGGCCCAGCAGGACCTCGTGAAACGGC
This sequence comes from Sphingomonas sp. Leaf62, assembly GCF_001421915.1. NCBI lineage: Bacteria > Pseudomonadati > Pseudomonadota > Alphaproteobacteria > Sphingomonadales > Sphingomonadaceae > Sphingomonas > Sphingomonas sp. Leaf62. The sequence goes on from NZ_LMLN01000013.1 coordinate 115,999, forward strand.
AGGCCGGCGGGTGGCCGGAATACCAGCGTCCCGTCCCCTACCGTCTCGTCATCCTCGACCCAGCATCCGACCACGCCGACCGACGGATCGTCGACCAGCACCTGCGCCTGTCGCGCGATCCGGTCGGGAAAGGACAGATCGCCCGAACCATGGATGGCGACGATCGCGCCGCTGCTCGCCCGGATGGCTTCGTTGATCGAGGCAACGAAGCCGCGATTGTCGCGCGAGATGATTTTGAGGCGAGGATCGTCGAACATCTTTAGCTGCGCCAGCGTATCGTCGGTCGATCCGTCGTCGACGATCACCAGTTCGAGGTTCGGATAGGTCTGCGCCAGGATGGTACCGACCGATTCCCTCACCCGGCTGCCACGATTGTAGAAGGCACTCACCACCGACACGCGGGGCAGGTCGGTCATTCGCTTTCCCTCTATCGTCCTGTCGCGACCGTCCTTACCGGCACCGCAGGCCATGCCGCGCGCAAAGTCTGGCCTGCAAGTACGAGACACTCCGCCTGCAGTCCGCCGGACTTCGATAGCGATGGCTGCCCGTCTTTTTTCCGCGATGACCGATGCAGGCGGAATGGTCGATGTACGGCTTCGTTCCCACGGCAGCAAGTGCGTGCAGCTACCCGTCTCCGGCATGACGATACCGTCCGTCTCCCTGGGGGACGAACGGTATCGTCGGCGCGACGCAGATCGTCGATCAGAGGATGAAGTCGCTGGCCGCCAGCTTGTAGTGGAACTCTTCCAGCCGGATGCCGAAATCCGCCTTGCCGTCGCCGTTCAGATCGACTTCGACCTGCGTGTAATCGTCGATCACTTCGTAGCGGAGTTGCCCGGCCTTCCGACCGAATTCGGCGGTGCCGATGAAGGTCATCGCCTGATTGCCGCCGATCTTGCTGTTGGCGTCCAATGCCGACAGGTCGATGACGTCCTCGCCGCGCGTGAAATCGAGGATGCGGTCCATCGTGCTGCCCTTGGATTCGTTGCCGGCGAGATAGCGGAAGGTGTCGCGCCCGGCTCCACCGGTCAGCCAGTCGCGATTGGTGCCGCCGGTCAGGATGTCGTCGCCGGCCCCGCCGGACAGCCTGTCCTCACCCTCGCCGCCTTCCAGCCAGTCCTTGCCGGCGCCGCCGGTCAGGATGTCGTCGCCCTTCAATCCGTACAGGTAATTGCCGGCGTCGTTGGCGGTCAGCTTGTTGTCGCTGCCGTTGCCCGTCCCGCGCCGTGCCCCACCGGACAGCGTCAGGTTCTCGACATTGGCGGCGAGCGTCCAGTCGATCGTCGCGATGACGGTGTCGTTGCCGGCCTTGTACGCCTCGACGGTCTCGTCGCCGACATTGTCGACATAATAGGTGTCGTTGCCGGTGCCGCCGATCAGGCGGTCCGCACCGCCCAGACCGTCGAGCACGTCATCGCCCCAGCCACCGTTCAGAATATTCCCCAGCGCGTTGCCGATGATGACGTTGTCCAGCTTGTTGCCGGTGCCGCTGATCGCGGTGCCGTCGAGCTTCAAATCCTCGAACGAATTGCCGAGAACCCAGTCCACGGTGGCATGAACCACGTCATGGCCCTCGCCGACCCGCTCGGTCAGCACGTCGCGGGCGTTATCGACATAATAGACGTCGTCGCCGAGGCCGCCGGTCAGGATATCGGCCCCCGCCCCGCCGTCGAGCACGTCGTTGCCCTTGCCGCCGATCAGGGTGTTGGCGGCATTGTCACCGATCAGCACGTCCTTGAAATTGCTGCCGACCACTTCCTCGATCGACACATATTTCACGCCGTCGAGCTTGACGGTGACACCTGCCGTGGCGGTCGAGAAATCGACCTTGTCGTAATTTGCGGCGGTGCCGATCCGCGGCACCGACGTCGTGCTATTGACCGTACCGGTCGAGACCGGATCGGGGGCCCACAACTGCGCGAGCCCGACATCACGACCATCGGCCAGGTTCGCCAGCAAGGTGTCGAGCGACGCCTTCCCGTTGCCATTCTTGTCGAGCAGGCCGACATTATAGCCGTTGAACCACTTGCCTGCGCCCCAATAGGTGCCCGACAGGCCGTAATCGTTCATCGCGTCGAGCATGTTGTCGAGCGCGACCTGCCAGCGCGGATCGTCCGAGGGGACGCCGAATTCGCCGATGAAGCCGCGCGCGCCCTTTTCCTCCAGCCACGCGACGAACGCCTGCAAGCGCTTTACGCCGATATCGGCGGTGGCCCCTTCCTGATCGTAGCTGCCGGCATAGGTACCCGACTGATTCTTGTCGAGGTAGAGATGCGCTTCGTAGACGATGTTGTCGGCCGGATCCTTGATGTCCAGATTGGGGTTGTTCGAACCCCAATTGGTCGCATTGGCCCAGCTCTCGCCCTCGACGAAGATCGTGGTCTTGTCGCCCAGCGCCCGGATCGCATCGACCGCCGCCTGCGCTGCCGCCGGCCACACCGTCTTGTTCGGCATGTTGTGCGGCTCGTTCATCAGGTCATAGCCATACACCGCCGGCTTGTCGCCGATGGCATCGGCCAGCTTCGCCCAGAAATCGGCGAACTTCTCGACCGGAACATCGGCCGTGCCGATCGCCTTGCCGGCAAAGCGTCCGAAATTGTGGACGTCGACGACGACCTTGATGCCCAGGCTCTGGGCATTGTCGAGGAACTTGGTCAGCCGCGCCATTTCCTGCTCGTCGAGCGGCCCGCCCAGCTTGTCCTGCAGACGTTCCCACTTCACCGGAAGACGAACGAGTTCGATACCCTTTTGCGCGTAAAAGGTCAGATCCTTCAGCGATGGGTAGACATAGTCATAGCCATAGCGGTCGCCCTTGCCGAACTCCGCACCAGACAGGTTGATACCAAGCATTTCAGACCCCGCAGCCGTCGCAGTTTGCGACCTTCCCGGTCTTTATGCTTCCAGGCCTGTCGATAATCGGTTGCGTGATCCGGCTAACACGTCGTTCATCACATTTTAGTCGTTACGCCTGCGATCCTTTAGGACGCCGAGGATGAACCGGGGATTACCGAGGACATAGCGGTCGAACATGCGCCGCGGCTCCAGCGCGAGGCGGTAGACCCATTCCAGCCGGGCCGCACGCAGCCAGCCCGGCGCACGCGGAATCGCACCCGAGGTAAAGTCGAGGAACGCGCCTACGCTCATCGATGCCATCCCGATCTTTGCCGCATGTTCCGCCGCAAAAATCTCCTGGCGCGGCTGGCCCATGCCGATGATCAGCAGGTTCGCACCCGATCGCGCAATCTCGTTGACCAGCGCTGGCTCTTCGTCCGGTTTGAAATAGCCGTCGCGCACGCCGATGATCCGATGTCGCGGATAACGCTCGGTGATGATCGCGCCTGCCTGTGCGGCAATGCCCGGCCGGCTGCCGAGAAGAAACAGGCGCAGGTCGTGGCGGCTCCGTTCGAAGAAGATCGGGATGAAGTCGCTGCCATTGACGTTCGCCGGGAACGGCGCACCGTATAACAGCTTGCGTGCCATATCGACGCCGATCCCGTCGTTCAGCACGAGGCTGTCGGAATAGGCATCGACCAGCCGCCGGTCGACGCGCGCCAGGTTGACGCTGTGCGCGTTGCAAAAGGTGACGCTGCCGCCATCGGCCGCGTCGATACGGTCGTCGACCGCCGCAACCGCTTCGTCGAACGTCAGAACGGCGATGTCGACCGGGCCGATCCTGCTGGTTTCCGCCTCGATCATTCCTGCTCCGTCGGGTTGGTATGTGCGCACTATGGTGAACCCGGCGCTAAGCCTGTTGCTCAACCGCCCCGCAACCGCGCTCGTAGCAATGCCTCGGACGGATAGTCAATCGAGGCGGGCCGATGACCGATACTGCCGATCCCTATACGGTACTCGATATCGATCGTGGAGCGGATCCGGACCAGATCAAGCGCGCCTTTCGCCGGATGATCGCGCGCTGGCATCCCGACCGGTCGTGCGATGCCGATGCCGCCGACCGCGCAGCGGCGATCATCAGCGCCTACCGCACGCTATCCGATCCCGAACGGCGTCGGATCGCCGACCGACGGAATGTCATGCGACCGATGCCGCCCGGAACCGAACGGCGACAATCCGTTCGCCGGACTTCGGATCGCGCTGCGGTGTCTCGATCGCGATACCGGGCCGTGCGGGTCCGCGACGGTGCGTCGGCGGCCGTTGCGCTCGCCCTCGTCGCCTATGTGCTTTCCCCTGATATCCGCGCCTATCAGCGCGACCGGGGCGACGGCGCCGCAATCGCAGCGGCGGTCATCGGGCCGGAACAATGAAAAGCCCGACACTTTCGTGCCGGGCTTTCCGTCCGTTACCGGAGAGACGCTTACGCGCTCGGGGTCGGGTCGAAGGTCGAGTCGGTCGTGCCGTAATAGTAATACGTCACGCCACCGATTTCGTTCGAACCGAGATACTTGACCGACGTCTGATCGGTGAAGCCCAGCTGGCCGCCCGGGCCACCCATCGGGTCGGTCGCCGCAGGACCGGTCGAACCCGAAATGTCGAGCACGCCGTTCTTGCCGAAGGTGACGGTGTCGTTCATGTCGCTGTCGAAGATCATCGACGTGCTGACGAGCAGATCGTCGCTGCCGAAGTTGCTGATCGTGTCGCCACCGAGGTTCAGACCCAGCGCGTTGTCATGGAACAGCACCTTGGCGCCGCCTGCCATGTTGAACGAGTTGTCGCCGACCGTGCCTTCGATCACGTTGGTGCGGCCGAAGGGTTCCCACAGGTTCTTCAGCGTTGCCGAGTCGGCATAGACGTAGCCGCCGTTCTTTTCACCGAGATAGCGCAGTTCGGTGATGTTGGCGTTTTCACCGGCGAGCTGCAGCTGGTCCTGACCGGCGTTGCGGCGGCTGACGCGATCGATGTCGAGAACGCCGTTCGAGCCGAACTGAATGAAGCCATCGCCATTTCCGTCAAAGATCTGACGGTTGTTGATGATCGAGTCGTTCGCGCCCCAGCCGAGGAACAGGTCGTTACCGACATTGCCGTTTGCGATCACGAACGCATTCGCGCCGTCTGCTGCCTGGTAGGTGTCGCTGTTGCCGTTGGCGACCACGTTCTGCTGGGTCGCAGTCGTGATCAGAACACTGTTATCACCGAAAGCCATAAAATAATCCTCCTTGTTGCCCCGGAGGTGCGCGGTGGTCGACGATCGACTCCCTGCACCATTCAGTCCCCCTTTTTCCGCACACAGGCAGGAAACAGGTTTGTCGAATGTCTTCCCCCGGGTCAGCAACGTCTCCTCGACGAGCACCGCATTTACTGTCGAGTAACCATTTCGTTCCCGGTCGGAGACAGGCTTTTACATATGTCTTGTTGCGGGACAGCACAAGCGTGGCAAAAATGTACCAAACCGGGACCAACTAGTTGAAATGCAACTGGTTCCCGCAAACGATATCGGGATCAGTACGTATGCGTTACGATCCCTTGACTTTGGCCATTTCCGACGGGGAATCCGCTGGTTACCACGGACCGCAGACAGGCCGCCTGTGGCAATTTTCAACCCGTCCGGTTGCGCCGCAATATTAGGTAGAGCGCACCCCCTCCGCCATGCCTTGGATGGGCACCGCGAATTGATGCGATGCGGTCGACATGGCGGCCAGCCGCGATCCAGTCGCCGATTGCGGCCCGAATCGCCCCGCGGGCATGGGGTCGTTCGGATTCGGCACGCGGCGGTCGACCGGTCACGACCAGCAACACCCGGTCGCCCCGCACGATAGCCCGTCCCAGTTCCTGATCGAGCCGGGCATGGGCCGCCGCCAGCGTGTGGCCGTGCAGATCGATGGTCGCATCGGGACTGACCAGCCCGCGCGCAAGCTTGTGGTCCCAGCTGGCGTCGAGCGTATCGCCGGGCGTCCGTGCCCCGCGCGCGGGCTTGAGGGCGGGTGCCACGACCGGACGAGTCGGTTTGGGTCTGGGTGCACCATGTTGTTCCAGCACGGCGAGAGGAGCGACGGGTCGCGCGCCGTGCAGCGGCTTTACCGCCGCGACGACCCGCGCCCACAGCGCCGCCTCACCCGGATCAAGGCGTCGGCCGGCCACTCGCGATCCGTGCAACGGTTCCGATCGGCACCAGCAGGAACGCCGTGCCGCGCGCGCTCATGCCGCCCGCGATCGCCCGCGCTTCGTCGCCCGCCCCCCAGAACGTATCGAAACGATTGGTGCCCTTGATCGCGCCGCCGGTATCCTGCGCCACCCACAGGCCGGAGGCATCGGTGCGATCCATCGACAGGAACACCGGCGCGCCCAGCGGCACGAAGCGGACATCGGTCGCCACGCTGGCATTGCCGGTCACTGGCAGGCCCATCGCGCCCAGCGGCCCCGGCCCGGTCAGTTCGCGAAAGAACACGAAGCTCTTGTTCTCGCGCATCACCGCGCGCCCCTGTTCAGGATTGGCGCGCAGCCACGCCATCAGCCCCTGCATCGACGCCTGCCCCGGCCCGATCAGCCCGCGGTCACGCATCAGCTTGCCGATGCCGGTATAGTCGCGACCATTCTGCCCGGCATAGCCGATGCGCATGACTCCGCCATCGGGCAGCCGCAGCCGCCCCGAACCCTGTACCTGCAAAAAGAACATCTCGACCGGATCGGCCGCCCACGCGATTTCGAGGCCGCGTCCGGCCAGCGCGCCTTCCTCGATCGCCGTTCGATCATAATAGGGTATCAGCTTCGCGCCATCGACCCGACCGCGAACCCGCTTGCCCTTCAGATCGGTCGAAAACAGGCCGAGATCGGCCTCGACCAGATCGCCCGGCACACCATAGACCGGTGTTTCATAGCCCGGTTGCCGCGTTCGCGATCCGTGGATTTCCGGTTCGTAATAGCCGGTGGCGAACGCCTTGCCGTCGCCTACCTGCGCGGTTTCGAACCATTGCCCGAAGAATGCCCGCGCCTGCCCCGTCCCTGTCGACCGTGCCGCATCACACGCGCCCTGCCAGTCGGCCCCCTGCGTCAGCCCGGTCGGATCGGTCCGCCGCACCAGCGAGGAACAGGAGATGCGAAACGCCGCCAGCGCGCGCGCGGCAGATTCTTCGGTCAGTGGCAGCGTCGCGACCGGCGGTCCGGCAACGACCCCCGCCGCAAGCGCCGTGGCAGCGCCATCGACCGCAGTGCCGCCGGTAATCGGCGGCAGCGGGACCGCACCGGTCGGCTGACGAACCGCAACCGGGCGCTGCACCGGTGCCTGAGCGCGGGCGGCAGGACGCGCCGACGTCGTCGTCTCCACGCCCCGCGGCACGATCGCATTCGAACAGCCAACCAGCAGCAGCGCGGCAAGCGCCGCCAATCCCCCTTTGCGCATCGACGTCAGGCTTCGTCGGTATCGGCAAGCTTCCAGTTCGGGTCGTTGCTCTTGAGCACCCGCAGGAACGTCCAGACGTCATGCGTCTCGACCGCGTCGGACATCGAGCCCGCGACGATATTGCCGTCGGCATCGCGGGTGATCGCGGCGATATCGGCATCGAAGCGCACCGATACGCGCGCCACGCCACCTTCGACAGACGCCTCGGTCACGACCGCGCGTTCGATCGATACCAGCCGGTTGTCGAGGACATGGCCCGCCGCGTTGCGATCGGCGATCGCCTGCGCGAACGCGTCCCGCACATCGCGCTCGGTCAGCCACTCCAGCGTTGCCTCATCGCCCTTCCAGAAGGCTTCGAGGATCATGCGATAGGCCGACTTCGCCCCTTCGACGAACTGCGCGACGTCGAACGACGGGTCGGCGGCGATCAGCGCGCGCAGACCGCTTTCGGCCCCGCTGTCGACATGACGCGGACCCAGCACACGCGCTTCGGGCGTCACTTCGATCGGGCGTGCGGTCGCGGGCGTCGCAATCCGCTCGTCCGCGGTGCGCGGCAAGGGTTCATGACCGGTACGCTTCCCCAGCACGGCATAGAGCCGCATTGCGAGAAACGCCGCGACCATCGCGAGCAGGACGACAAAAACCACCATGCCTTCACTTCCTTCCATCGATCGGACATAGGACCGAACGAGCGCGGATACAAACGGCGTGACGGCCTTACGTTCGCCCGGGTGGTCGACCCGTTGAATCGTGGTCGGGCCGCTGCTAGTCCGCGCCATCTTAACGCGGGAAGCGCCAAAGCTATCCGCCCGAGCCGACAGGGATCGACATGGACGAACAGAACGCCGCAGGCGGCATCGACGCTTTTGCCAACGGGGACGACAGCCAGCCGGCGGTCAACGTCATCACGCAATACGTCAAGGACCTCTCGTTCGAAAATCCCGGCGCGCCGGGCGTCTATCAGATCGCCGGTCAGCCCAAGCTGGACGTGCAGTTCAACATCGGCGCCAACCAGGTCGGCGACGATGTCCACGAAGTCGTGCTGAAGATCGAAGCGCGTGCCGAGGTCGAGGATCAGGTCATGTATCTGGTCGACCTGTCGTTCGCCGGCCTGTTCGGCCTGCGCAACATTCCGGCCGAACATCTGCAACCCTTCCTGCTCGGCGAAGCCCCCCGCATCCTGTTCCCCTTCGCCCGCCGCGTGCTGGCCGATGCGGTGCGCGATGGCGGCTTCCCGCCGCTGCTGCTCGAACCGATCGACTTCGCGCAGCTCTATCTGTCGCAGGCCGAACAGCAGGGCGCGCTCGGCGAAGTCGCCGGCCACGCCTGAACTGGAGCCGATCGACATTCCGTCCGCCGCGCGGGGCTGTGACCGACGGACGTCCTGTCGTCACTCCCGCGCAGGCGGGAGTCCATATGCGCAGAGGTCGCCAATCCATTGGAAACCGTAGCGGCCATGGATTCCCGCCTCCGCGGGAATGACGAAACAAGATGGAGTCGTTCAATGTCGATCGGTCCTGATGAGCACGGCCGCGGACTGACGGCATGAAACTCGCGAAATCACTGGGGTCGGTCGGCGGGCTGACATTGGCCAGCCGCGTGCTGGCGCTGGGTCGCGACTCGCTCCAAGCCACGTTCGTCGGCGCGGGGTTCGCGTCGGACGCGTTCCTCGTCGCCTTTCGCCTGCCCAACATGTTCCGCGCCTTGTTTGCCGAAGGGGCGTTCAACGCCGCCTTCGTGCCGCTCTTCAACAAAAAGGTGGCCGAGGGTGATGCGGCGGCGGAGGGTCAGGGGCTGCCCGCCGCGCTCGGCTTTGCGCAGGCGGTGCTGTCGGTACTGCTGCCGGTGCTGGTCGCCGCGACGGTCGTGATGCTGATCGCCGCATGGCCGCTCACCTATCTGCTATCGGGCGGGTTCAAGAACCCGACGACCGAACAATTCGCCTATGCGGTCATGCTGTCGCGGATCACCATTCCCTATCTGCTGCTGATCTCGATCGTGTCGCTGCTCGGCGCGATCCTCAATTCGCTCGATAAATTCTGGGTCAATGCCGCAGCACCCATCCTGCTGAACGTCGCGATGGTCGCCGGGCTGCTGTTCTTCCACGGCCCCGACCCGTACGCGACGGCGCGGGTACAGGCATGGGCGGTCACCGTCGGTGGCGCGTTGCAGCTCGGCTGGGTGATGTTCGCCTGTCGTCAGGCCGGCGTGTCGCTCCGCCCGCAACGCCCGCGCCTGACGCCGGAAGTGCGCGAGATGCTGCGCCTGATCGTCCCCGCCGCGATCGGCGCGGGCGCGATGCAGATCAACCTGCTGATCTCGACCGCGTTGTCGGGGCGGCTGCTCGATCAGGGATCGATCTCCTACATCTATTATGCCGACCGGCTGAACCAGTTGCCGCTCGGGCTGATCGGCATCGGTCTCGGCACGATCCTGCTGCCCACCATTTCGCGGCAACTGGCGCGCAGGGAAGACGCGGCGGCGATGGACACCCAAAATCGCGGCATCGAACTGGCACTGTTGCTGACGCTGCCCGCGACCATCGCCTTCCTGACCGTCGCCGAACCGATCCTCCGGGCGCTGTTCCAGCATGGTGCCTTCGGTCCCGAGGATACGCTGCGCAGCGCCCAGTCGCTGGCCGCCTTCTCGCTCGGCCTGCCCGCCTATGTCCTCATCAAGGTGATGACGCCCGGCTTCTATGCGCGCGAGGATACGCGGACGCCGGTGCGGTTCGCGATGATATCGATCGTCATCAACATCGTCCTGAACCTCGCCTTCATCCCGACCATCGCCCATATCGGCCCGCCGCTCGCCACCGCCGTCGCGGCATGGGTCAACTTCGCCATGCTCTATGGTACGCTCCGGCGACGGGGCCATTTCGCGTTCGACCGGCAACTGACCCACCGCCTGCCGCGCTTCGCCATCGCTTCGCTGTTGATGGGTGCCGCGCTGTTCTTCGCCGACCGGATCGTCGCGCCATGGACCACCGGCGAAGTGCTGACCCGTATCATCGGCATGGTCGCGCTGGTCGGGGCCGGGGCCGTCGTCTACGGCCTTGCCTGCCTTGCCACCGGAGCGTTCCGGCTGGCCGATCTCCGCGCGCTGCTGCGTCGGCGCGCCGCCTGATAGGATAGAAACATGCGTGTCGTCTCCGGCATCCAGACCACCGGCAATCTTCATCTCGGCAATTATCTGGGCGCGATCCGCAACTGGGTACGGTTGCAGGACCGGATGGGCGCCGACGATGTCTGCCTGTTCTTCCTGGCCGACCTGCACGCGCTGACCGTGACGCAGGACCCGAAGGAAATGGCGTCGAACACGATCGAGATGGCGGCGACTTTGCTCGCGGCCGGCATCGATCCCGACCGCTCGATCCTGTTCAATCAGGCGCGGGTGCCGGCGCATAGCGAGCTGGCATGGATTCTCGGCGGCACCGCCCGCGTCGGCTGGCTCAATCGCATGACCCAGTGGAAGGACAAGGCCGGCAAGAACCGCGAAGGTGCCAGTGTCGGCCTGTTCACCTATCCGGTGCTCCAGGCCGCCGACATTCTTGCGTACCGGGCGACGCACGTTCCGGTCGGCGAGGACCAGAAACAGCATCTCGAACTCGCGCGCGACATCGCGACCAAGTTCAACCTCGATTTCAACGTCGATCTGTTCCCGCTGCCCGAACCGATGATCCCCGAGGATACGCCGCGCATCATGTCCCTGCGCGACGGCACCGCCAAGATGTCCAAGTCCGACCTGTCGGACCTGAGCCGCATCAACCTGATCGATTCGGACGATCAGATCATGGCCAAGTTCCGCAAGGCCAAGACCGATCCGGAACCCCTGCCGTCCGAAGTCGCCGGGCTGGCGGAGCGGCCCGAGGCGCGCAACCTCGTCACCATCTATGCCGCGCTGTCGGGGGAGACGTCGCAGGACGTACTCGCCAACTTCGGCGGCCAGGGGTTCGGCGCATTCAAGCCCGCGCTCGCCGATCTGGCGGTCGCCAAGCTCGGCCCGATCCGCGATCGGCTGGTGGCGCTGCTCGGCGATCGCGCGGCGGTCGGAGCGACACTGGCCAAGGGCGCGGCGAAAGCCGAGGCGCTGGCCCGGCCTACCCTGTTGGCGGCGCAGCAGGCGTTGGGGCTGCAAGTTTGAATATTTGTTTTATTTAATCGGATGCCACGGATAATTATGTGTTGTCCGTGGCACCTTCGTCACCTTATGCGTTCGGGAACACCCACTACAGGGGAAGCCGTTCGTGACCAGCACCACCGTCGACACCAAGCCCTTTACCGATCAGAAGCCCGGCACGTCGGGCCTGCGCAAGAAGGTGCGGGTATTCCAGCAGCCGCATTACGCCGAAAACTTCATCCAGTCGGTGTTCGACGTGGTCGAGGGAAAGGCCGGCGCTACGCTGGTGATCGGCGGCGACGGCCGTTATCTGAACCGCGACGTCATCCAGACCGCGATCCGCATGGCCGCCGCCAATGGCTTCGCCCGCGCGATCGTCGGACAGGGCGGCATCCTGTCGACCCCCGCCGCCTCGAACGTCATCCGCCGGCGCGGTGCGATCGGCGGCCTTGTCCTGTCGGCCAGCCATAATCCCGGCGGCCCGGACGAAGACTTCGGCATCAAATACAACGTGTCGAACGGTGGCCCCGCCCCCGAAAGCTTCACCGACGCGCTCTATGCCCGCACGCTCGACATCGACCGCTATGCCATCAGCGACGTGACCGGCATCGACCTCGATTCGCTCGGCGAACAGGATGTCGACGGCATGACCGTCGAGGTGGTCGATTCGGTCGCCGCCTATGCCGACCTGATGGAGACGCTGTTCGATTTCGCCGCGATCCGCGACCTGATCGCCGGCGGCTTCCGCCTGTCGTTCGACGCGATGAGCGCAGTGACCGGTCCCTATGCGACCGAGATCCTCGAACGCCGTCTCGGTGCCGCACCGGGTACCGTCGTCAACGGCACCCCCCTGCCCGATTTCGGCGGGCATCACCCAGACCCCAATCTGGTCCATGCCCATGAACTGTACGACCGGATGATGGCCGCCGACGCGCCCGAGTTCGGCGCGGCGTCGGACGGCGACGGCGACCGGAACCTCATCATCGGCCGCGGCATCTTCGTGACCCCGTCCGATTCGCTCGCGGTGCTCGCCGCCAACGCCCATCTTGCCCCCGCCTACAAGGACGGCATCGCCGGCATCGCCCGATCGATGCCGACCTCCGCCGCCGCCGACCGCGTTGCGCAGGCGCTGAACGTGCCGCTGTACGAAACGCCGACCGGCTGGAAATTCTTCGGCAATCTACTCGACGCCGGCCTCGTCACCATTTGTGGCGAGGAAAGCGCCGGCACCGGATCGGACCATGTCCGGGAGAAGGACGGGCTGTGGGCGGTGCTGCTCTGGCTCAACATCCTTGCCGCCCGCCGCCAGCCGGTCGCCGAGATCATGGCCGACCACTGGGCGCGCTATGGCCGCAACTATTATGCGCGGCATGATTATGAGGGCGTCGAACAGGCGGGGGCCGACGCGCTGGTGGCGTCGCTGCGCGATCGTCTCGCCACGCTGCCGGGCACCATGATCGGCGACCTGACCGTGTCGGAGGCCGACGACTTCGCCTATCATGACAGCACCGACGGATCGGTCAGCCGCAAACAGGGCATCCGCATTCTGTTCGCCGACGGATCGCGCATCGTGTTCCGCCTGTCGGGCACCGGCACGCAAGGCGCGACGCTGCGTGTCTATATCGAACGCTACGAACCGGCCGAGGGCGATCTGGCGCAGGAAACCGGTGACGCGCTGGCCCCGCTGGTCGCCGCTGCCGAGACGCTCGCCGCGATCCAGCAGCATACCGGCCGCAACGAGCCGGACGTTATTACGTAAGAAGGGGGTTCACGCGGAGGCGCGAGGGCGCGGAGGGGAAGTGTTCGCAGCACCCCCTCTGCGATCGGGAGACGCTTGCGCTGGCGGCGACCGCGCAGAACAGGCCACTGGCGCGGGCAAGGATAGCGTCTGACGCAACCCCTCCGCGTCTTCGCGCCTTCGCGTGAATCAATTCTGCTTGAATTCGCTCAGCCGTCGAGCGAGCGCAACAACGTCCGCACCGCGCTGTCGATCTCGCGATCGACCCCGCGCAATTCCTCGATCCGCCGCACGGCGTGGATCACGGTCGAATGGTCGCGATTGCCGAACTTGCGACCGATTTCGGGCAACGAGCGCGTCGTCAGCCGCTTGGCGAGATACATCGCCACCTGCCGCGGCCGCGCGATCGCCTGCGCCCGCCGGGCAGAAATCAGGTCGAGCTGCTTGACCTCGAAATGCGCGGACACCGCGCGCTGGATGTCATCGATCGTGACCCGCTTGGCCGGCCCGGCCAGCATCTCGCCCAGCGTCGCATGGGCGAACGCCATATCGATCGTATCGCCGGTCAGCGAGGCATAGGCGATCAACCGGTTCAGCGCACCTTCCAGTTCGCGCACGCTGCCGCGAATACGTCCGGCCAGCAGTTCGAGCACATCCTCGGGCACGACGATGCCGGGCACCTCGGCCAGCTTCGCCGCGAGGATCGCATGGCGCAGCTCGGTTTCCGGCAGCTTGATGTCGGCGACCAGCCCCCCGCCCAGCCGCGACAGCAGCCGGGGATCGATGCCCTCCAGCAGCCCCGGCGAACGGTCGCAGGCGATCACCACCCGCTTGCCCGCATCCATGAACGCGTTGATCGTGTGCAGGCATTCCTCCTGCGTCGCATCCTTGCCCGCCACGAATTGCAGGTCGTCGATCATCAGCAGATCGACCCCGCGCAGCCGCGCCTTGAATCCATGGGTATCGCGCGCGCGCATCGCCGCGACGAACTCGAACATGAACCGCTCGGCCGGCAGATAGGTCGCGCTTGCCGCCGGATCGGCGTCGAGGAACGCATGACCGATCGCATGCATCAGATGCGTTTTGCCAAGGCCGGTACCGCTATGCAGGAATAGCGGGCTGAAGCGCGGCGCGCCAGGTTCCGCCACCGCCTTCGCGGCATTGAACGCCACTCGATTCGATGCCGAAACGACGAACCGGTCGAAACGATAGCGCGGATCGAACACCGGACGGTCGCCGGGCACCCGCTGCGGCACGGCGGCCGCGAAGGCCACCGGCGGCGCGACGGGGGCTGGCGCCGATTCCGGCAATACGGCCGGCGGCACGATTCGCGATTGCAGCGCGCTCGCCGTTTCGACCACCACGTCGCGCACTTCCGGCAATTGCGCCCGGAACTCGTGCGTCAGGCGTTCAGCATAATGATTGCGGACCCAATCGGTCATGAAGGCCGACGGCAGCGTCAGGCGGACGACGCCGTCGCCATCGGGGGCGACCAGTTCCATCGGCTTCAGCCACCGGTCGAACAGCCGCTGTCCGGCGGACGCACGCAGGTTCTGGCGCACGCAGGCCCATGCCGCGGCAACCTCAACCTGACCATGATCCACCGGTTTCGTCACTCAGATACACCCCTCCCGCCCGGAGAATCAGCTTCTCCGCCACGGTTCATCCATCGTTTAAAAGCCCCCCTGACCGTGCCGGAGCGACGATCGTACACGGAGATTCGTGCGGGCCCCGACCACCGCTATCGGCGTCGGGAAGTGCTGTTTAGGAACCGCGACGCCGATCGATCAAGTCACGAAACCGAAATAAAGGCGGTTGACAGCGCCCCAGCGGCGGAAACCCGTTGGATTTATTTTTTTGCTTTTTATGTCAATATCTTAGCAGATTTTCGCTTGGTCCGAATCCTCGAATCCACGGATTTCTGCCGTTTTCCCGGGCGTTGATTCGGCACGGTTTGCAGGAACCATTCCAGCGCGGAACGGGCGCTTCGGACCGACGTGTGACACCGTGATCGGGCGACGCAAGAAACCCCGCCGACCATGTGGTCGACGGGGTTGATCCTGTCCGACAAGGACAAAGCGATCAGGCGATCGCGCCGACCGCCTTCGTCAGGCGCGAGAACTTGCGGCTCGCAGTGTTCTTGTGCAGCACGCCCTTGGCGACGCCACGGGCCAGCTCCGGCTGGACGCTCGCCAGCGCGGTGGTCGCCGCTTCGCGGTCACCCGCCACGATCGCTGCCTCGACCTTCTTTACGAAGGTACGGATGCGACCAACGCGCGCACCATTGATTTCCGCACGACGCGCATTGCGCCGGATACGCTTCTTCGCCTGTGGCGTATTCGCCATGCCGTCCTCGACTCTCGCAAATGATTGGTGCCGATCGAACAATCCGACCGGAGAAGGTGCGCCCCTTAACTGGTCGGGGGCGTCAGGTCAACTATCGCTGGCAGGATCGGCACCAGAAGGTGGAGCGTCCACCATCGACGCGCCGCTCGACGATACCGCCGCACGGGCATGGTTCGCCTTCACGGCCATAGACCCTGAATTGTTTCGAGAAATAGCCCAGTTCGCCATCGGGACGGGCATAATCGCGCAGGGTCGATCCCCCTGCCTCGATCGCCGACAACAGCACCGCGCGGGTCGCATCGACCAGCAGCGCCAGCCGTTCGCGCGCGATTTGCCCCGCCGGCCGGGTCGGTGAAATGCCCGCGACGTTCAGCGCCTCGCACACATAGATATTGCCGAGTCCCGCAACGATTCGCTGATCGAGCAGCAGGATCTTGACCGGCGCGATTCGCCCTGCGAACCGCCGCTCCAGATGCTCGGCGGTAAAGTCCGGGCCCAGCGGCTCGGGCCCCAGTGCGGCAAAGGGCGGCCATGCCGGGACCTCGGCGGTCGGCATCAGATCGACCGACCCGAAGCGACGCGGATCGTTGAGCACCACCTGCCGCCCGGCATCGGTCGTCAGCTCCAGATGGTCATGGGCCAGCGGCTCGGTCGGATCGACCCGCCACCGCCCCGACATGCCGAGGTGAAAGATGAAGGTGTCGTCGCGATCGGTCGCGATCAGCCCGTATTTGGCGCGGCGCGACAGGCCGGTCACCGTCGCCCCGGTCAGCCGCTGCCCCAGATCGACCGGCAGCGCCCGGCGAAGATCGGCACGATTCGCGATGACTCGCGCCAGCCGCTGACCGGTCAAGACGGGTGCCAGACCGCGAACGGTGGTTTCGACTTCGGGAAGTTCGGGCATGCGGTCCTTCGGTCGGCCGGCGCTTGGCACCGGTATGTACGCCAGAGAGCTAGGTTCGGTTTGCCCCCGCCACAAGGCACGGCTAGGGCAGTCCCATGAACGACACGGTATCCTTCGGTTACGAAGATGTGGCTCCTGCGGAAAAGACCAAGCGCGTCGGCGATGTCTTCGCCAGCGTCGCCTCGCGCTACGACCTGATGAACGACGCGATGTCGGGGGGCATGCACCGGTTGTGGAAGGACCGGTTCGTCGCGCGGGTGAAGCCGCAAAAGGGCGAATCGATTCTCGACATGGCCGGCGGCACCGGCGACATCGCGTTCCGCATGGCCAAGGCCGGCGCGCACATCACGGTCGCCGACATCAACCCGGCGATGCTGGGCGTGGGCATGGAACGCGCCGAAAAGCGTGGCATCGACGGCCTGCTCTGGTCCGAACAAAATGCCGAGACGCTCGATTTCGGCGACCGGGCGTTCGACGGCTATACGATTGCGTTCGGCATCCGCAACGTGACCGACATTCCCAAGGCGTTGCGCGAGGCGCACCGCGTGCTGAAGCGCGGCGGGCGCTTCTTCTGTCTCGAATTCTCGACGGTGACGTGGCCGGGCTTTGCCGATGTCTACGACCAATATTCGCACAAGCTGGTGCCCAAGCTCGGCAAGCTGCTGGCGAATGACGAGGACAGCTATCGGTATCTGATCGAATCGATCCGTCGCTTTCCCGACATGCCGACCTTCGAACGGATGATCGGCGAGGCGGGCTTCATCCGCACGCGGGTGGAGCCGATCATGGGTGGGCTGGTCGCGATCCATAGCGGGTGGAAGATTTGATGCGGCACGCATCAAACCCCCGCGCAGGCGGGGGTCCAGGGCAAAAGGCCGCATGACGTCGCCCCTCACCCATTACTGGCGCATCCTGAAATGGGGGCGCACGCTCGCCCGCCACGGCGCGTTGATCGAGCTGGAGCGCAACCCGCGCACGCCGCCGCGCCTGCGCCGGGTCGTGCGCCTTGCCCGGCTGGGCGCGCGCGTCCCCGCGACCCCGCGCTATGCCGAGGCGTTCGCGGCGCTGGGTCCGGCAGCGATCAAGCTCGGCCAGACGCTCGCCACCCGCCCCGATCTGGTCGGCGAGGATGTGGCGCAGGACCTGTTGTCGCTGCAAGACGCGCTACCGCCGCTGTCATGGGCTGTGGTGCGCCCGGCGATCGAATCGGGACTGGGTCAGCCGATCGAGCGCCTGTTCCAGTCGATCGAGGAAAGCCCGGTCGGTGCCGCCTCGATCGCACAGGTCCACCGCGCCATCACCACCGACGGCCGCCGGGTCGCGGTGAAGGTCCTGAGGCCCGGCGTCGAGGTGCAGTTTTTCGACGCGATCGACACCTATGAATGGGCCGCCGCCCGCATGGAGACGATGGGCGGCGAATTGCGGCGGCTGCGCCCGCGCCTCGTGATCGAGACGATGAAGCGCTGGACCGCGCGCGAACTCGACCTGCGCCGCGAAGCCGCGTCCGCGTCGGAACTGGCACAGGGGATGGAGGCGGAGCCCGACTTCACCATTCCCGCAATCGACTGGCAGCGGACCACGTCCAAGATTCTGACCACCGAATGGATCGACGGTATCAAGCTGTCGAACCGCCCGGCGCTGATCGCGGCAGGGCACGACCTGCATGCGATGGCGACGCGGCTGGTCCGCGCGTTCCTGCGACAGGCGATCGCCGACGGATTCTTCCACGCCGACATGCACCAGGGCAATCTGTTCGCCCTGCCCGATGGTCGCATCGCCGCGATCGATTTCGGAATCATGGGCCGGATCGACCGCCGCGCGCGGGTGTGGTTGGCTGAGATCCTGTATGGCCTCATCACCGGGGACTATAAGCGCGTCGCCGAGATCCATTTCGAGGCGGGCTATGTCCCGGCCCATCACAATGTCGCCGAGTTCGCCACGGCGCTGCGTGCGGTCGGCGAACCGATGCGCGGGCTGGCGGTCAAGGACATGTCGGTCGGCATGATGCTCGATTCGCTGTTCAACATCACCCGCGACTTCGACATGGAAACGCAGCCGCACCTGCTGCTGCTGCAAAAGACGATGGTGATGGTGGAAGGGGTCGCGACCGCACTCGATCCCGACATCAACCTGTGGGAGACGGCGGCGCCGTTCGTGCGCGGCTGGATTCGCGACGAGCTGGGGCCGGAGGCGATGGTCGCCGACCGGATCATCACCGACCTGCGCACCTTTGCCCGGCTGCCCGACCTGATCCGCAATATCGAGGCGCGCTATCCCGCGCCCGGCGGTGCCCCGCCCTCCCCGCCGCTGCCCGAGGTCGCCGTCGTCCGCGTCGGCGGCGGCTGGCGCTATGCGGCGGTCGGGATCGCCGGCGGCCTCGTCGGTGCGGCCTCGGCGATGCTGCTGGGATGATCCGCGCGCGACCGCCGGTCTGGCTGTCGTGCTCCAGCCGGTTCGCGACGCTGCGGCCCGGCATGGCGCTCGGCATCGCGCTGCTGGCGCTCGCCCTGCTGGCATCGGCCTGGTTCCTGCCGGCCGAGGACCCGGCCCGCGACGCGCCGCTCGGTGTCGACCTCTATGCCTCGGTCGTCGACGGGCTGCGCAGCGGCGGCGATTATTATGCCGTTGCAGCGCAGGAACTGCGCGCCAATCGCGCCCCGCTCCACCCCTTCCCCGCGATCCGCCTGCCGACGCTGAGCGTGGTGCAGGCGGCGCTGCCCGACCTCGTCTCGATCCTGCTGCTGATCGCCATCGCCGCCGCCACCGGCCTTGCATGGAGCCGGCGGATCGGCGGCTGGTTCGAACGCGGCCCGCCGCGCATCGTCGCGCTGTTCCTGCTCGCCGGTGGCATGGTCGCGTTCGTCCAGCCGTCGCTGGTCGCTTTCCACGAGCTATGGGCCGGGCTGCTGATCGCATGGTCGCTGGCGATCCGGCGCGAGGACCGCTGGGTCGAGGCGGTCGCACTGGCACTGTGCGCGATGGTGATCCAGGAAACGGCGGCGCTCTATGCACTGGCGATGCTGGCGGCGGCACTGCTGGACGGGCGTCGACGCGAGGCGCTGGGCTGGGTCGCGGCGCTGCTGGTGTTCGTCGCCGTCCTGCTGCTCCATGCCCGCGCGGTCGTGCTGGTCGCCGGGCCGCTCGACGCGGTATCGCCCGGCTGGAGCGGCCTGCACGGCCCCAGCCTGTTCGCTTCCGCCATGGCGCGATCGACCGCGCTCATCATCCTGCCATGGTGGCTGGGCGCGCCGCTGGCGATGCTGGCGATGCTCGGCTGGGCGGCGGCACCGGGGCCGCTCGGCGGACGTGCCGCACTCACCTTTGGCGGATATGCGCTGGTGATCGCGGTGTTCGCACGCACCGACAACTTCTACTGGGCGCTCGCCACCGCCCCTGCCTATCTGGTGGGCATGGCGTTTCTTCCCGACGCGGTACGCGACCTGGCCCGGCCGATCCTCGACAGGCGGCGTGTTCGGGTGCAGAGGATTACCCGATGACGCGCATATTGCTGATCGTCGGTGGCGGCATCGCCGCATACAAGGCGTGCGAGCTGATCCGCCTGTTGCGCGGCCGCGGCCATAGCGTCCGCTGCGTGCTGACCGATGGCGGCGCGCAGTTCGTGACGCCGATGACACTGGCGGCACTCAGCGAGCAGCCGGTCCATACCAGCCTGTGGGACCTGAAGGACGAGGCCGAGATGGGCCATATCCAGCTCAGCCGGCAGGCCGATCTGGTGGTCGTCGCCCCGGCCACTGCCGACCTGCTCGCGCGCATGGCGGCGGGCATGGCCGACGACCTCGCCACCACGTTGCTGCTCGCCACCGACAAGCCGGTGCTGGCCGTCCCGGCGATGAACGTCCGCATGTGGCAACATGCCGCGACCACCGACAATGTCGCGACCCTGCGCCGGCGCGGCGTGACCGTGCTCGACCCCGATGACGGGGCAATGGCCTGCGGCGAATTCGGCCCCGGCCGCCTGCCCGAACCGCCCGCGATCGTCGCCGCGATCGAGGCGATGACGACCCCGACCAACCCGTCGCTGGCCGGTCGCCATGTGCTGGTGACCGCCGGCCCGACGCATGAGGCGATCGATCCGGTCCGCTATCTCGCCAACCGCTCCTCGGGCAAACAGGGTTTCGCCATCGCCGCCGCGTGCGCCGCGCGCGGTGCGCAGGTGACGTTGATCGCCGGACCGGTAACGATGCCGACGCCGCCGGGCGTGACGCGGGTCGATGTCGAATCGGCGCGCGACATGGCCAATGCGGTGGCACAGGCGCTGCCCGCCGATGCCGCCGTCATGGTCGCCGCCGTCGCCGACTGGCAGGTCGAGGCCGCCCCGTCCAAACTGAAGAAGGGCGACGGCCCGCCGACGCTCACCCTGCTGCCCAATCCCGACATCCTCGCCATGCTCGGCCGTTCGCCGCGCCGTCCGCGCCTGTTGGTCGGCTTCGCGGCCGAAACCGACGACGTGCTCGCCCATGCCACCGCCAAGCGCAGCGCCAAGAATGCCGACTGGATCGTCGCCAACGACGTGTCAGGCGATGTGATGGGCGGGGATCGCAACGCGGTCCAACTCGTCACCGCCGACGGTGTCGAACGCTGGTCCGACGCCCCCAAGACCGATATCGCGGCCCGACTGGCCGACCGGATTGCCGATGCGCTGCTTTAGTCCCTTGTTGCTCCTTGCCACCGTCGGCTGCGCCACCACCGCGCCGCCACCGGTGACGCTGGCCGGTGCCAGTTTCGGCCCGACCGCGTCGCGCGATGTCCGCACCCTCGTCCTCGTGCTGCACGGCGACGGCGACGGCATGGTGCCCGCCGCGTTCAACGACGCCGCCCATGCCATTGCCGACGCGATCCCCGGCGCACGCGCGGTCGCATTGCTGCGGCCGGGCTATCGCGATGCGACAGGCAACGCATCGCCCGGCACCCGCGGCGGGACCGACGGCGACAGCTATACTGCCGATCGTGTGGCGGCGGTCGCCGATGCTATTGCGGGCTGGCGCACCCGCTATCAACAGGCGCGCGTGATCCTGGTCGGGCAATCGGGCGGGGCGGCGATGGCGGCGACGTTGATGGGGGTCCGTCCGGGGCTCGTCGACGGCGTCGTGCTGGCGGGTTGCCCGTGCATGTTGCCCGAATGGCGAAAGTATCGCGCGAATCAGGGGGCGGTCGGGTTCAGGACGGCGGTGGACAGCTTCGATCCGTTGCAGACCGTCGGCGGCGTCGCGCCATCGACCCGCGTCGCGCTGCTGGTGGGCGCCGACGACCGGGAAACGCCCCTGCGCTTTTCGCGCGGCTATGCCGAGGCGCTGGCGCTGCGCGGGATCGCCACCGACTATCGCGTCCTGCCCGGGCGCGGGCATGACCTGTTGCGCGACGGCGATCTGATCGACGCGGTACGCCGCATGGCCGCCGCGCCGCCCACGACCCCGCAACGCAATGCGATGGTGACGCCATGATCCCGATCCGCCTGCGCCGCCTGCCCCATGGGCACGATCTGCCGCTGCCCGGCTATGCCACCGCCGGTGCGGCGGGCATGGACGTGGTCGCGGCCGAGGAGGTCGAACTCGCCCCCGGTGCGCGCCACGCCGTCGCGACCGGCTTCGCCATCGCGATCCCCGATGGGTTCGAGGTACAGGTCCGCCCACGCTCGGGCCTCGCGCTCAAAAATGGCATCACCTGCCTGAACACCCCCGGGACGATCGACAGCGATTATCGCGGTGAGGTGAAGGTGATCCTCGCCAATCTCGGCGACCAACCGTTCCGCGTCGTACGCGGCGAACGCATCGCACAGCTCGTTCCCGCCGCCGTCACCCGCGCCGACGTGATCGAGGTCGATACGCTCGACGATACCGCACGAGGAACCGGCGGATTCGGTTCGACCGGGCGATGACGCTGCTGACCCTGCTCACGCTAACGCAGGCGATGCCGCTGGTGCCGATGCCGGTGCCCGCCGCACCCCCGATCGCCCGCTCGCCGATCGACTGGGCCGCGCTGCCGCCCTTGCCCTATCGCCGGACTCCGCAACCGACGACGTCGATGGTCAATTTCGTCGTGACCGAACTGCGCCGCAACGAATGCCCGCGCCCCATGCCGGTGATGGGCCGTACGGAGTTGCAGGTCGACGTCGCGGTGCTGATCGGCGAGGATGATCTAGTCCGTGCCACCATCCCCCGTGCGATCGGCTGTCCGACCGTCGAACAATATGGTGCCGGGCTGGTCGTCAGCTTCGCGCGCGGCAATCTGATGCCGCACTTCGTCAAAGGTGGCAGCTGGTACCGCGCCTCGTTGCGGTTCGACTGGACCGAATGACCTTTTCCGACGCCGAACTCGATCGCTACGCCCGCCACCTCGTCCTGCGCGAGGTCGGCGGGGCGGGACAGGCGGCGCTGAAGGCCGCGCGCGTCGTCGTCATCGGCGCGGGCGGCATCGGTTCGCCCGCGCTGCAATATCTGGCGGCGGCGGGGGTCGGCACGCTGGTCGTGATCGACGACGACCGGGTCGACGCGAGCAACCTGCAACGCCAGACGTTGTTCGGGGACGGCGATATCGGCACGGCCAAGGTGACCGCCGCCGCGCAGGCGCTCGGCCGCATCAACCCGTATGTCACGGTCGAGCCGGTCGCCACGCGCATCGACGCGGCCAACGCCAGCAAGCTGCTCGCCAGGGCGGACGTGATTCTCGATGGCTGCGACAATTTCGCCACGCGCCTGATCGTCGCCGATGCCGCGCTGGCGGAGCGCGTTCCGCTGGTCTCGGCGGCGGTCGGCCAGTTCGAGGGACAATTGGGGGTCTTTCGCGGCTGGGAAGCGCATCTGCCCTGTTATCGCTGCCTCGTCGGCAACGATCCCGCCCGCGCCGATGCCAGTTGCGCCGATCAGGGGGTGCTGGGCGCGCTGACCGGGGTGATGGGCAGCCTCGCCGCGCTGGAGACCATCCGCGCGATCGTCGGCTTCGGCGACGATCCGGCGGGCAAGCTGCTGGTCGCCGACCTGCTCGCCTTCCGCTTCCGCACTCTGTCGCTGCCGAAGGATCCGGGCTGCCGATGCGCGGGCTGACGATCATCGTCGTCGCGCCCGATCCCGACCGCTTCCGCGCCGCACTTACCCTCGCCTGCGCGGCAGCGGCGCTGGGCGGGCGAACGCGGGTCTATCTGCACGAGGGGGCCGTGGCGCTGCTGGCGGAGGCCGGGACCGCGCCGGCGGGGTTGCCGAACCTGACCGGGATGCGGGCCGTCGCGATCGAGAGCGGCGTCGAACTGATCGCCTGTCAGACCGGGCTCGCGCTTGCCGGGCTGGCGGCGGACGACGCGATGGTCGCGGCAGGTGGCATGATCGACCTGCTCGCGACCCTCGCCGACGACCGGCTGGTCACCGTGTAGACGGGGCGGAGGCCGTGGCCCCCGCCCGACCCGCTCAACCGTTGGCGAGTGCTTCCTGCGCGAACGCACGCACTGCCGGTCCGATATCGGCCCGACCCAGCGCCACGGCGATGTTCGCCTGCACCCAGCCGGCCTTGTCGCCGCAATCGTACCGCTTGCCGTCGAACGTGAAGCCGTGGAACGGCTGGTTCCCGATCAGCTTGGCCATCGCGTCGGTCAGCTGGATTTCGCCACCGGCGCCCGGCTCCTGCGAATCGAGGATCTGCATGACTTCGGGCTGCAAGATGTAACGGCCCGGAATCATCAGGTTCGACGGCGCCTTGCCCTTGGGCTTTTCGACCAGCGCAGTGACTTCGGTCAGGCGGCCGTCCTGCTTGCCGGGCGAGATGATGCCGTACTTGTCGGTCTCGCTGTCGGGCACTTCCAGCGCGCCGATGACGTTGCCGCCGACCTCATTATAGGCTTCGACCATCTGACGCAGGAAACCGCCCACCATCAGTTCGTCGGGCAGCAGCACCGCGAACGGCTCGTCGCCGACGATCTCACGCGCGCACCACACCGCATGGCCGAGGCCCAGCGGCTCCTGCTGGCGAACATAGACCGGGCTGCCCGGCTTCTGGCGGATGCCCTCGATCAGCGACATCGACTTGCCACGCGCCTTCATCGTCGCTTCCAGTTCGTAGGAAACGTCGAAATGATCCTCCAGCGCGCCCTTGCCGCGGCCGGTGACGAAAATGATCTGTTCGATGCCGGCTTCCAGCGCCTCTTCGACGGCGTACTGGATCAACGGCTTGTCGACGACCGTCAGCATTTCTTTCGGCATCGATTTGGTAGCGGGAAGAAACCGGGTGCCGAGGCCGGCGACTGGAAAGACTGCCTTGCGAACCTTCTTGATCGTCATCGTTTCATCCCCAAAATTTGCTGCGCCGCGATAGAGATACGCTGCGGAATTGGCAAACGACGTTTGCCTGCCGTACTGCCGGCTGCGGCATTGCGGCAGTTCATTGATCGTACAGCCCCTTTCCCCTAAGGGCGACGCAGATCATGGTGTTCTCCAAGCTATTTCGCAGGCCCGCAACCCCCGCCCCCCGCGTTCCCGACGATGTCGTCGTTTATGCGATCGGTGACGTGCATGGGCGGCTCGATTGCCTCGACGATCTGCTTGGGCAGATCGACGCCGATCCGGCACGCGGCGGACGGCGGCCGGTGCTGGTTTTCCTCGGCGACCTGATCGATCGTGGTCCGGAATCGCGTGGCGTTGTCGACCGGGTCATGGCGATGTGCGCGGCCAGCGTCGATGTGCACTGCCTGTGCGGCAATCACGAGGAACTGCTGCTCTCCGCTGCAGAAGGTGCCCGCCAGGCGCTCGGCATCTTCGCACGCGCCGGCGGCAAGGAAACCCTGCTCAGCTACGGCGTCGACGAAGCGGCCTATGAGCGAGAAGATCTGAAGGGCGTCCAGCGCCTGATCGCCGGGCATGTGCCGGCGGCGCATCTCGACTTTCTACGCGGCCTGCCCGACCAGTTGGTCGTTGGGGAGTATGTGTTCGTTCACGCCGGCATCCGCCCCGGCGTTCCGCTCGATGCGCAGAAATCCTCGGACTTGCGCTGGATTCGCTCGCCATTTCTCGACCATGTCGGCCGCTACGAACGTTTCGTCGTGCATGGCCACACCGTAACGCAAGATCCCGACATCCGCGCCAACCGCATCGGCATCGATACCGGTGCCTATCGCAGCGGCCGATTGACCGCGCTGGTGCTGGAGGGGGACATGCGGCGGTTCCTGTCGACGGCCCTGTCCGCAGGCAACCACGCCGCAGCGGCGTAAACGCCAACCGTTCCTGAACAATGACAAGCACGGCAAGCCGCTGTGACTGGCATCGCCCGATGCGTTGATCGCCGGACGAACGAAAAAGGGCGCCCCAACGGAGCGCCCCTTCCCTAGACTGAAGCGCGGTTTCCCGCGCGAGCAATCAGTTGCTGTCCGAGTCGCTGTCCGAATCGGCAACAACGACGATGCCCGCAACGACAGCAGCCGCGGCGAGAAGCGCCACGATGATGCCGCCGCCGGCCAGCTTTTCGCCCTTGGCGGCCGGAGCCGAAGCGCGAGCAACCGACAGCTTCGAAGCGTTGGCGGCGGTCGCAACCGTCGGAGCAACGGTCATCGAAACGGCCGAAGCCGCGATCAGCATGTTCTTAGCAAAACCCATGTCAACACTCCCTTGTATCTCTACACGTCGAGCGGCCCTTCGCATACGGTCCGCCCCCCTGCAAGCTTAATCATACCAATCACGGCCAACCGTTTCCGGTTCCGGACGAGCATAATACGCCTTGCGCACGGCTGAAACTCACCGGGGCGTGCCCGGTTTCGTTCGCAATCGCGGAAGTTCAGTATGCAATGCGGTACCAATTAGGGCAAGCGCACTGCGTCCGATGATGATCGGATTATCGGAGCGGCTGGTCGCGCGTCGCCACGATCGGCGGCACGGACGGGATCGGCGCGCCGGGCGGGATCGCGGCGATCTCCAAGGCGATATTTTCCGCACGTTTTCCTGCGGATGAATGGGTCCGGCTATGGAAAATGCCGCCGTCGATCCGGGCACCGGGTCCTTTCCAGAACGCAACGGCCGACGCCGGATCCCAACGCGCATTGCGGAGCAGATGGACGCTCAGCCGGTCGGCGTCGTCTTCGGTCATGCGAAAGATGCGTCCATTTCGGCCCAATTCGCGCAACAGGCCACGACTTACCTTCGCCGCTTCAAGGCGGACGTGGTGGCGCAGGATATTGTGCGACAATTCATGCGCAACGACGACGGCAAGTTGCGAATCATCGAAGCGTTCGAGAAACTGGCTGGAAATCTGCACCAGCCGGCCATCGGCAACGGCATCCATCGATGGTCCGACCCGCAATTCGAACAGGGTGCGACATCCGGGTGAGGCCGGGACGGTCACCGGTCGCTCCTGACCTGCACGGCGCAGGATCATCGCCAACGGTCGATCGGACGGTTGCGCTTCCAGCATCACGGCGAAGGCGTCGCGGGTTGCGACATGACCACCGCCGCTCGCGACCGGTACCGGCCGTGCGTTTACGCTGACGATGGAATCGTTCGCTCGCACCCCGGCGCGGTCGGCGGGACTGCCGGGTACGACCGCTTCGACCGCGATCGCGGATTCGAAGCCGAAGGTCGTGCGGGCAGTCGCCTGCTCGCTGACGTCATACTGATCGATGGCGTGCACGATCAGTCCGGTGACGGGCGCGCGATCGGCGCACAGCGCAGCATTGGCGTGGGCCAGCCGATAGCCGATCGCCCCCAGCCGCAGATCGGCAGCGCGAAGTGTTTCCAGAGTCGCCTGGTCCGTCCCGGTGGTGACGGCGGTATTCGGCGCAGCACCGATCGTCAGCAATATTGTCGCGAGCAAAACGGGATGCCGCGTCCGAACCACCCGGCGATGCTCGGCGATCCAAGGAAAGGGAAAAGACATCCGCCCGCGATAGCATGATCGCAAAGCCCAAGGCGATGCCGGGCAGACTGCAGGGTATCGGCCCACCGAAACGAAAAACGGCGCCGGAAACCTCCGACGCCGTTCTCGATCGAACCGGTCTCGCGTTTAACGCATGCCGGGCGGAAGCGCCTGTCCGGGGGGCGGTGCGCCGGCACCACCGCCCTGCTGCTGCATCATCTGTTGCATCTGCATCTGCTGCAGCACTGCCTCGGGGATGAATTCGATCATGTCGACATCGAACACCAGCACCTGCTTCGACAGTTTCTTGACCTCCGGCGACATCGGCGGCGCACCTTCGGGACGCGGCGCGCCATAGCCGAGCGCCGGCGGCAACCAGAAACGATATCGCGACCCCTTCGACATCAGCTTCAACGCCTCTCCGAACCCCGGAACGACCTGCTTGGGCGACATCGGGGTCGGGTTGCGGCTCTGGTCGAAGATCGTGCCGTCCGTCAACTTGCCGACATAGTTGATCAGCGTCACGTCGGCATCGGTCGGGGTCGGGCCGCTACCCTTGGTCAGCACTTCATATTGCAGACCGCTGGCGGTCGTGACGACGCCGGGCCGCGATGCATTGGCGGCGAGAAACGAGGCCGTTTCGCTGCGCGAACCAACCCAGGCGAAACCGGCCGCGACCAGCAACGCGAGCGCGATCCCGATCCACACCCAGACGATATGACGCTGCTTGACAGGCTGCAGCGGAACGGCAGTGACCGACATCGACACCCCTTTGGCACGCCTCGCGCACCCGATCTCAGGAAACCGGCGGCATCGTCGGCATCATCGCCGGCGGACCGCAATCGCGGAATTACCGGGCGCTGTCGCGCTCGAGGCGCTTGCGCTCCATCTTGCGCGCCCGGCTGATCGCTGCCGCCCGTTCGCGAGCGCGCTTTTCCGAAGGCTTTTCGTAATGACGACGCAGCTTCATTTCGCGATACACACCCTCGCGCTGCAGCTTCTTCTTGAGCGCGCGCAGGGCCTGATCGACATTATTTTCACGAACCATGATCTGCATGAGGTCGAAAAACTCCGGGTCTTTTCATTGCAATAGAATAGGGTTCGCCGAAGCATGGCCGCGGCGTGACGCTTTCCCCTAACAGGAGTGCTCTCTGCGGGCAAGCGTGAGCGCCTGCCGGGGTCAGAACAGCAGGTCGCCTCCGGCGCGTCGGGCCAATATCCGGCCGATTGCGTCAAACAACGCATCCATCGCCACCGGCTTGAACAGGACTTCGTCGGCGCCCGCGGCAAGACATCGCTCGGTCAGGTCGACCGCCGTATCGGCGGTGACGATGATGATCGGCAGCGTCTGTTTCACATCCTCGCGCGCCCGCACGCGGCGGATGACCTCGAACCCGTCCATGCCGGGCATCCGCAGGTCGAGCAGGACCAGATCGAATTCTTCCTCGTCGATCCGGCGCAGCCCGGCTTCGGCCAGATCCGCCTCGACCATGGTCGCACCGGCGACGTCCAGCATGTCGCGGACGACCCGGCGATTCATCGCGTCATCCTCGACGAACAGGATTCTCATGCGTCACCGATCCGAAGGATCGCCCTGTTTTCAAAGCTTTGCATATCGAGATCCGCTATCGCTACGCCGCATTTGAAACAAGGGCTGTTGGCACCGCACCCTGGTTATCCCGAACGACGAACAATGCATCGATAAGTTGCTTAGCCGAAACCGGCTTGTTTAGCAATGTTATGACGCCCTCGTCGATATTTACGTCATATTCTTCTGCGTTGCGCATCAGAACGGCCGGCACCGGCGCTGTCCGAAGCACCGTCCCGATCTCGGCAAGATCGCGCTCCGGCGCATCGCTGCCGGTGCGGACTGCTTTCATATCCATCAACAAGGCGAGCACCCTGCCCCCGGCCAACAGCTGCCGCACCGTCGCCACGTCGTCGACGAACGCGATCGCCGCGCTGTGATCGGCAAACAGGGTCCGCATCATCCCCCGGGCGATCGGATTGCGTTCGAGGATGACCAGCTTGTTCGGACCGGCCACGTCGCCCCCGTCCGTTTCCCCCGGGTCCGCCGGCGTCACCGGCAGGTCGAGCGTGAAGGTCGACCCTTTGCCCGCGACACTCGTCACGCGGATGTCTCCGCCCATTGCGCGGGCAAGATTGCGACAGATGGTCAGCCCGAGGCCGGTACCGCCGAAGCGGCGCGTCGTGCTGTTGTCGGCCTGCTGAAACGATTCGAAGACATCATCGATACGGTCGGCGGCGATACCGATGCCGGTATCGGTCACGGCGATCCGGACATGATGGTCGTCACCCTCGACCCGCAGGCCGATGCCGCCGGTTTCGGTGAACTTCAACGCATTCGACAGCAGGTTGAAGAGGATCTGACGCAGCCGTACCGGATCCCCCTCGATCCAGCGGGGGACCTGCCCGATCCCGAGCGTGAAGCGCAGCCCGCGATCCTCCGCGTGCCGCCGCGACGATCGCGCCAGCGTCTCGACCGTCTCAATCAGGTCGGTCGGAATACGTTCGACCGACAGATTGCCCGACTGCATCTTGGCGACATCGAGAATATCGTCGACCAGCGCGCGCATCGTGACCCCGGCGTCGTGGACGATGCCCAACCGATCGCGCAGGTCGGGCGTCAGTCGCTGATCGCGCAGCATAACCTGCGCCATGCCGAGGATGCCGTTGAGCGGAGTGCGGATCTCATGGCTGGTCGTCGCGAGGAAATCACCCTTGGCCTTCAACGCCTTTTCCAGCGCGACATTGCTCGCCGCCAATTCGACGTTGGCGTCGCGCACCGCATTCCGGCTCCGGCGAAGCGTAATGAGACCGAAGGTCAACAGCGCGACCAGCACCGCGACCGCAGCCGCGATGCCGCCGAACAGGATGCGCTGGTATCGCGCGCTCGCCCGCTCGAACACGATGTTGCGACGCAGTTCCTCCTGCTTCAGCCGGGCAATGCGCAGTTCCTGGTTCTGAAAATCGAACCGCGCCGCCATCAACGCGGTCTTGGTCGAGGTGGTGAGCTTCGTCGCCTGTTCGTTCAGCCGGCTGAGCGCTTCCAGATGGGCGAGCGACTTCGGTGCATCGCCGACCGCCGAATAGACGGCATAGGCGTTCTGATGATTGTCGCGCGCGGGAAGGCCGGTCGTGCGCAGATCGACCCCGTCGAATGCGGCATCGACCAGCTGCACCGCCAGCGCCGTGTCGCCGCGATCGATCGCCACCCGCGCCGCCAGCGTGCGCAGCTGGTCCAGCGAGGCCTTCGACCCGACCGCTTCCGCGATCTTCATACCCGCCATGACCGACTGCCATGCCGCCGCATCATTGCCCGCCGCGCGCTGCGTCCGCGCGAGGTTGCGCAGGATCTGCACTTCGAACGACGGATTGTTCAGCCGGCGTACCGCGACCAGCGCCCGTTCGAAATCCACGATCGCGCGTCGATAGTCGCGCATCTCGCTGATCACGTTGCCGCGATTGTTCAGCAGCGAAACCGACAGCAGGGGATCGCCGCCATAGGTCTCGATCGCCTGCTCGTAATAGCGAAGCGCCGCTTCGAAATCGCTGCCCTGCCGATACAGCGCACCGATGCTGAGCAACGCCATGGCCTGCCCGCGCCGATCACCGGCGGCAAGATAGACGCGATAGGCCGATTGATAATCGCCCAGCGCCGCTGCCACCTGCCCCTCATCGGCGGACAGGTCGCCCCGCGTACGCAGCGCGTCGCCTTCGATCGCGACACGGGGGGAGAGCCTGGCGAGGATCGCCAGCGAACGGTCGACCGCGCGCTTGGCGGCCGCTTCCTGATCGAGCCGGATATAAGCCTCGGCCTGCAACCAGATGCTAGCGGCGACCAGCCGTGAGGAGGCACCGTCACGCTGCAGGGCGACGCGCTCCAGTTCCTGCCCGGCCCGCAAACCGGCGCGGGGTTCGGCGACCAGGGCGGCGCGAATCACATCGAAACGGCGGTCCAGCGGGTCGACGCCCGGCTGCGCACTTGCCGGCAACGCGCTGGTCGCCATCAAGAGAGTCAGGGCAAGGAGCGGGAGACGCAAGCGCATTGGAGCAAACTAACCCGATTGGGTTAATGATTGGTACCGCTTAACCGGTCTTCCACTGACCTTCGTTGCGCAGGAACGACAGGCGCGGACTGGCCATCGCCGCAAGATGGCGTTCTTCCAGCAAAAAGGTGCGGAACGCAGCGAACTCGATCGGGCGGCTGATCAGATAGCCCTGCACCATGTCGCAGCCCATGACGCCGAGCAGCGCCAGCGCGGCGGGTGTTTCGACGCCTTCGGCGGTCACTTCCATGTCCAGCGCATGGGCGAGATCGATCGTCGAACGCACGATCAGCGGATCACGGTTGCTGCTGGTCAACTGGGTGACGAACAGCTTGTCGATCTTCAATTCGCTGGCGGGCAGACGCTTGAGATAGGCCAGCGACGACAGGCCCGCCCCATAATCGTCGATCGCCAGCGGCACGCCGATCTCGCTGAACGTCCGCAGATTGGCGATCGCGCTTTCGGGATCGCGGATGACGGCGGTTTCGGTGATCTCGAACCCGACACGTGCGTCGCCTTCGCGGACGAGTCGGCAGGCCTCGCGGACGAACCCCGGATCGGACAGCAAGACGCCCGACATGTTGATGAAGATCGGAATGTCATAGCCAGCCGCCGCAAGCATGCGCTGATCGGCGATCACCCGGCGGATGGTCCACAGCGTCAGCGCACCGATGACGTTCGATCGCTCGGCGGCCTCGATGAAATCGCCGGGCAGCACCAGCCCGCGCGTCGGATGCCGCCACCGCACCAGCGCTTCGGCACTCGCCACGCATTGTTGGCGCACCCGTACCTTGGGCTGATATTGCAGGAAGATCTGCCCGTCCTCGATCGCGCCGGGCAGGTCGCGCATCAGCTGGACCGGGTCGTGACCCGCGGCGGGGTCGTTCAGATCGCGCACGACATCCGCGCCGATCTGCTGTCCGTCGACAAGCGCAAGCTCGGCTGCCTCGATCAGCCGGACCTCGTCGGCCTCGCGCACCCGGCCACCCACGCCGCCGATTCGCAACGTCACGCGATAGCTTTCGCCGTTCAGGTCGAACGGCTGCACCATCGCCGCTCGGATACGCTCGGCCATGGCGTTGCCGGCCGTGGCCGAATCGCGCTCGAACTTGATCTCCAATCCGCTCCTGCCGACCGGCGTGATCCGGCTATCGGCGATCATCGCGTTCAGACGCGCGGCAATGTCGGTCAGCGCCACCCCTGCGCCGACGACGCCGATCTGCCGTCGCAACGCGGCGAAGTCCTCGATTTCGGCGAGAAACAGGAAGCGATATCCGGCAGAGGGCGCGCCAGCGCACGCCGAGATCGATCCGTCGCGCACAGCGACCGGCGACAGGGGCCGCTGCCCCCTCCCGTGTCCTGACGGCCCGACCAGCGGGATATGTTCCGAATCGGCGCGTGCCATGATGTCTGACGCTACCTCGCAAACCCCGAAGCATCCGTTAACGCTCCCAATCGCGACGAGATGGTTTTCTTGTAATTTGAGATTGGCCTATGGTTAATTTCCGGTTAATAAGGTGCCGCGCTTCGGCGCTACTGGGAGACTGAAAATGCAGGCGTTTTTCGCACTGTTCCGTGATCACTACGGCGAAGACCTTCGTCCGATCTGAACGGAATATTCGCCTGGATCGGGACGGTTCGCCGGAACGATCCAGGCGTTTTTGCGAAACACCCTGCCGGACCGATCCGGACGGCCTCTCCGACGACCTGCCCGATTCGAACGCGGCAAAGCTGAACTGGCGGGCACGCGAAGAATCGTTGTCTTGTCGCACCGCCGTTGGTCGCTACCTGCGACGGGACCATGACCGATCCTGCATTCCACCGCCTCACCCACCTCGAACGGCTCGAGGCGGAAAGCATTCATATCCTGCGCGAAGTGGTCGCCGAGGCTGAACGCCCGGTGATGCTGTATTCGGTTGGCAAGGATTCGGCGGTGATGCTGCACCTCGCCAAAAAGGCATTCTATCCGGCCCCGCCGCCCTTCCCGTTGCTGCATGTCGACACGACGTGGAAATTCCGCGCGATGTACGATCTGCGGGACAAGGCGGCGCGCGATGCCGGCATGGAGTTGCTGGTCCACCACAATCCCGATGCACAGGCGCGCGGCATCAATCCGTTCGATCATGGCAGCCTGCACACCGATTTATGGAAGACCGAGGGGCTGAAGCAGGCGCTCGACCAATATGGCTTCGATGCCGCGTTTGGTGGCGCCCGCCGCGACGAGGAGAAGAGTCGCGCCAAGGAACGCGTCTTTTCCTTCCGTTCGGCCAATCACCGCTGGGACCCGAAGGCGCAGCGACCCGAACTGTGGCATCTGTATAATGCGCGGAAAGCGAAGGGCGAATCGATCCGGGTCTTCCCGCTGTCGAACTGGACCGAGCTCGACATCTGGCAATATATCCTGCGCGAGCGGATCGAGATCGTGCCGCTGTATTTCGCCGCCCCCCGCCCGACCGTCGAGCGTGACGGGATGTTGCTGATGGTCGACGACGACCGCTTCCGGCTGTTGCCCGGTGAGATACCGACGACACGATCGATCCGGTTCCGCACGCTGGGCTGCTACCCGCTGACCGGCGCGGTCGAGAGCGAGGCGGCGACATTGAGCGACGTCATCCAGGAAATGTTGCTGACCACCACCTCCGAACGGCAGGGGCGCGCGATCGACCGCGACGCAGGGTCGGCCAGCATGGAAAAAAAGAAGCAGGAGGGCTATTTCTGATGGCAACCGCCCCCGCCTATACGCCCGACGCCCTGATCGCGGCCGATATCGACGCCTATCTGGCGCAGCACCAGACCAAGTCGCTGCTCCGCTTCATCACCTGCGGATCGGTCGACGACGGCAAATCGACCCTGATCGGCCGGCTGCTCTATGATTCGAAGATGATCTTCGAGGATCAGCTCGCCGCGCTGGAGAGCGATTCGAAGCGCGTCGGCACGCAGGGGCAGGAGATCGACTTCGCGTTGCTGGTCGATGGTCTTGCCGCCGAGCGCGAACAGGGCATCACCATCGACGTCGCCTATCGCTTCTTCGCGACCGAAAAGCGCAAGTTCATCGTCGCCGATACGCCCGGCCACGAACAATATACCCGCAACATGGTGACCGGCGCGTCGACCGCCGATCTGGCGGTGATCCTGATCGACGCGCGCAAGGGCGTGCTGACCCAGACGCGGCGGCACAGCTATCTCGCGCATCTGATCGGTATCCGGCACATCGTGCTGGCGGTGAACAAGATGGATCTGGTCGGCTATGACCAGGCGACGTTCGATCGCATCGTCGCCGATTATGCCGCCTTTGCCGAATCGATCGGCATTGCCGGCTTCACCGCGATTCCCTTGTCAGGGTTCAAGGGCGACAATATCGCCGCCCTCTCCGACAACACGCCATGGTATGGTGGCCCGGCACTGATCGAGCATCTCGAATCGGTCGCGCTCGACAGCGATGCGGCGGCAACGCAGCCGTTCCGCCTGCCGGTGCAATGGGTCAACCGCCCCGACCTCGACTTCCGCGGTTTCGCCGGCCTGATCGCCAGCGGCACCATCCGTCCGGGCGATGCCGTGCGGGTGCTGCCGTCGGGCAAGACGTCGCGCATCGCGCGGATCGTGTCGATGGACGGCGATCTGACGGAGGCGGTCGCCGGTCAGTCGGTGACGTTGACCCTGACCGACGAGATCGACTGTTCGCGCGGCGACGTGATCGCCGCCGCCGATGCGCCGCCGCAGGTCGCCGACCAGTTTCGCGCGACGATCGTGTGGATGGACGGCGAACCGATGCTGCCCGGTCGCGCCTATTGGCTTAAGACCGGTGCCGGCACCGTCTCGGCGACGGTGCAGCCCCCGCGCCATGCGATCGACGTCAACACGCTGGCCGAATTGTCGGTCAAGACGCTGTCGCTCAACGATATCGGCGTGGCCGACGTCTTCACCGATCGCGGCATCGCCTTCGAACCCTATGCCGACAATCGCGACCTCGGCGGGTTCATCCTCATCGACAAGATCACCAACGCCACCGTAGCCGCCGGCATGATCGACTATTGCCTGCGGCGTAGCCAGAATGTGCATTGGCAGTCGATCGACATTACGCGGCAGGCGCACGCCGCGCAGAAGAACCAATCCCCCCGCGTCCTGTGGTTCACCGGCCTGTCGGGGTCGGGCAAGTCTACGATCGCCAATCTGGTCGAGAAGAAGCTGCACGCGCTGGGCAAGCACAGCTTCCTGCTCGACGGCGACAATGTCCGTCATGGGCTGAACCGCGATCTGGGCTTCACGGATGCCGACCGGGTCGAGAATGTCCGCCGCGTCGGCGAGGTCGCCAAGTTGATGGCCGATGCCGGACTGATCGTGCTGACCGCCTTCATCTCGCCGTTCCGTGCCGAACGCGATCTGGCGCGTTCGATGCTGCCCGCGGGCGAGTTCGTCGAGGTGTTCGTCGATACGCCGCTGGCCGTCGCCGAAGCGCGTGACGTGAAGGGGCTGTATGCCAAGGCGCGCAGCGGCGCGCTGGCCAACTTTACCGGCATCGACAGCCCCTACGAACCGCCGCTCGCACCGGAAATCCATGTCGACACGACGCGCGAAACGCCGGAAGCCGCCGCCGAACGCATCGTCGAACATGTGCTAGGCATCTGGGCGCCGGTATTGTGACCGACGACGCACTTCTCGCCACCGCGATCGCCGACGAGGCCGGCAAGCTGTTGCTCTCAATCCGGGCGGAGGGGCGCGAGACCGGCAAGGCGCTGGGCGACCGCGGCGACCGGGAAGCGAATACGCTGATCCTCGAACGACTGCGCGCCGCCCGCCCCGATGCGTTCGTGCTGTCCGAAGAGTCCGCCGACGACAAGGCGCGCTGCGCCGCCGCGCAGACATGGATCGTCGATCCGCTGGACGGCACCCGCGAATATGCCGAGGGACGCGACGACTGGGCGGTGCATATCGCGCTCGCGGTCGGCGGCCGTGCCGAGGCCGGAGCGGTGGCGTTGCCGTCGCTGGGCGTCACCTTGTCGAGCAGCCCCGCACCGGTGGTGCCGCCCCGCCCCGCCCGCCCGCGCATGGTCGTCAGCCGCACCCGCCCCGCGCCACAGGCGCTGGCGGTCGCCGAAGCGATCGACGCCGAACTGATCCCGATGGGATCGGCGGGTGCCAAGGCGATGGCGGTGGTGCGCGGGGAGGCCGACATCTATCTGCATGCTGGCGGGCAGTATGAATGGGACAGTTGCGCGCCGGTCGCAGTGGCGCTGGCGGCCGGACTGCACGCGTCGCGGATCGATGGGTCGCCGCTCTATTATAATTGTCAGGATACGTGGCTGCCCGATCTGCTGATCTGTCGGCGCGACGATGCGGCGCGGATCCTGCCGATCATCGCCGGTCTGGAACTGGATCGGTAGCGCACGGCTTCCAAGCGGCCGATGTAATGGTTTGACCGATCGGGACGGGTCCGACGCTTCGATCCGTTCACCGACAACAGGCTGCGATCGATGCCAGCCTGTGGCCCATGTCCGTCGTCCCCGCCGCCCCCGGTTGCGGCCACGAACCGTATCGCATCTGGCCTCGGCACGACCCACCTGTCAGAAGCGAACCATGGGCAATCATCATCACGACCATGGCGATCATTCCGGGCACGGCCATCACCAGCACGGGCATCACGGACATTCGCACGCACCGGCCGACTTCGGCCGCGCCTTCGCGATCGGAACGCTGCTCAACATCGGCTTCGTTCTGATCGAAGGGGCGGCGGGTTTCTGGTTCGATTCGATGGCACTGCTTGCCGATGCCGGGCACAATCTGTCGGACGTGCTGGGGCTGCTGATCGCGTGGGGCGGGGTCGAACTGGCCAAGCGACCGGCGTCGAGGCGGTTCACCTATGGCCTTGGCGCGTCCACGATCCTTGCCGCACTCGCCAACGCGCTGGTGCTGCTGATCGCGGTCGGGGCGATCCTGCTCGAAACGATCCAGCGGCTGGGCAATCCGCGCCCGATCGATGGCTGGCCGGTCGTCTGGGTCGCGCTGACCGGGATCGTCGTCAACCTTGCCACGGCGCTGCTGTTCGCGCGCGGGCGGCATGGCGACGTCAATATCCGGGGCGCGTATCTACACATGGCGGCCGATGCAGCGGTGTCGGCGGGGGTGGTGATCGCCGGGCTGGCGATCCTGTGGACCGGGGCGGGATGGATCGATCCGGTCGTCAGTCTCGCGGTCGTCGCGATCATCCTGATCGGGACGTGGAGTCTGCTGAGCGAATCGCTGCTCCTCGCGCTACAGGCGGTGCCGCGCGGGATCGATGCGGTTGCGGTCGAGGCGCTGCTGGCCGGGCTGCCCGGCGTGGCGCGGGTGCACGACCTGCACATCTGGCCGATGAGCACGACCGAAACCGCGCTGACCGCGCATCTGGTGATGCCGCAGGGGCATCCGGGGGACGCGTTCCTGACCGACCTGTCGGGACGGCTGGAGCAGGCGTTCGGCATCGGCCATGCGACCGTGCAGGTCGAGGCTGGCGACGATTGCGCGCTGATCCACGCGCATTGAAGGCTATGGTCTGCGCCGCATAAGCGTATCCCCGCGCAGGCGGGGATACGATTTCCCCCTAGTGAAACTTACCGTGCCACCGAGACGCGATAGACCATGCGGTGGTGGTACGGCTTGCCCGGTTCGACCCGTGCCGATCCGAACGCCGGCTGGTTCGGCGTATCAGGGAATTTCTGCGGTTCGAGGGCGATGCCGTCGCCCATGCGATAGACATGACGGTTCTTGCCGATCAGCGTCCCGACGATGAAATTGCCCGAATAGAATTGCACGCCCGGTTCGGTCGTCAGCACTTCGAGCACGCGGCCCGACGCCGGATCTTCGAGGCGCGCGGCGAGCTTGGGTTCGCGGGTGATCCCGGCGTCGAGCACGAAATTATGGTCATAGCCGCGCCCGGCGACGATCTGCGGATCGCGGCCGTCGCGGACATCCTGTCCGACGATCCGCCCGCGGGTGAAGTCGAACACCGTGCCCGCGACCGGGCGACGTTCGCCGGTCGGGATCAGCGCGTCGTTGACCGGGGTATAGCGGCTGGCCGGGATGGTCAGCTTGTGAGCCATCGTGCCCAGCGCACTGCCCTCGCCGCCCATGTCGAACAGCGCGTGGTTGGTCAGGTTGACGATCGTCGGCGCATCGCTCTTCGCATCGAAATCGATGGTCAGCGCGCCCTTGTCGTCGAGCGCATAGGTCACCGTCACGTCGAGTGTGCCGGGATAGCCCTGATCCCCCGCCGGGCTGTTCAGCGTCATCGTCACCGACGCGCTCGGGCCGTCCTTGACCGCCACGATCCGCCACACCCGCTTGTCGAAGCCGTCCGTGCCGCCGTGCAGCGAATTGGCCTTGTCATTCTGGGTCAGCTGATACGCCTTGCCGTCGAGCGTGAACTTGCCGCCGGCGATGCGGTTGGCATAGCGGCCGATGGTCTGGCCCCAGTAATTGGGCGCGGTGACATAGCTGGCGGCATCGTCATAGCCGAGCGTGACGTCGGCGACCTTGCCCTTGCGATCGGGAGCGTTGAGCGCCTGCAACGTCGCGCCCAGCGTCATGATCCGGGCACTCACGCCGTTGCTGCCGGTCAGCGTCACCACCTCGACCGCGGTACCGTCGGGCAACTTGCCGAAGCTCGACCGTTTGGCCGTCGCCGCGTTGGCGGTGCCTGCACACCACAGCGTCGCTACCGCCAACGCACTGACCGAAATCGCCTTTTTCATCGTCACCCTCCCAAAGCCACCGGCGGGGCTATCGCGCCGCGTCCGGTTCATCGGGAGGGGTATAGTCAGACAATAACGGCTTGTTCAAGCGGGGAGCGGGTCAACGCTCAGCCGTCGCCAAGGCGCTCGATATCGGCACCCACCGCCTGCAGTTTTTCCTCAAGCCGCTCATAGCCGCGATCGAGGTGATAGACGCGGCTGACCGACGTCTCACCCTCCGCCGCAAGCCCGGCGATGATGAGGCTCATCGACGCGCGCAGGTCGGTCGCCATTACCGGCGCACCGACCAGCCCGGCGACCCCGCGCACCACCGCCGATCGGCCGGTGACGGTGATGTCCGCGCCCATCCGCGCCAGTTCGGGCACGTGCATATAGCGGTTTTCGAAGATCGTCTCGGTCAGCACGCTGGCACCGTCGGCGCGCGCCAGCAGCGCCATGAACTGCGCCTGCATGTCGGTGGCGAACCCCGGATAGGGTGCGGTCGACAGGTTGATCGGGCGGATGTCGCCGCTCGCCTCGACGAACAGCGAGGTCGCTTCCTCGCGCACCGCCACGCCCGCCTCGACCAGCGCGTCGATCGTCGCGCACATGTCGCTGGCGACGACATTGGCCAGCTCGACCGCGCCACCGGTGATCGCGGCGGCACAGGCATAGCTGCCCGCTTCGATCCGGTCGGGCATCACCGCATAGGTCGCGCCATGCAGCTTGTCGCGCCCTTCGATGGTCAGCGTGTCGCTGCCAATGCCGTCGATGCTCGCCCCCATCGCGACGAGGCAGCGGCACAGATCGACGATCTCCGGCTCGCGCGCCGCGTTTTCGAGGACGCTGGTGCCCTTCGCCAGTACCGCCGCCATCACCGCATTCTCGGTCGCGCCGACCGACACCACCGGGAAACGATAGCGTCCGCCCGGCAACCGCCCCCCGGGCGCGGTCGCCTTCACATATCCCGCCGCCAGCTCGATCTCGGCACCCAATGCCTCCAGCGCCTTCAGATGCAGGTCGATCGGACGGTTGCCGATCGCGCAGCCGCCGGGCAGCGACACCGTCGCCTCACCGGCGCGCGCGACCAGCGGCCCCAGCACGAGGATCGACGCACGCATCTTGCGGACGATGTCATAGGGCGCGACCGTCGACGTCAACC
This sequence comes from Sphingomonas sp. Leaf62, assembly GCF_001421915.1. Taxonomy (NCBI): domain Bacteria; kingdom Pseudomonadati; phylum Pseudomonadota; class Alphaproteobacteria; order Sphingomonadales; family Sphingomonadaceae; genus Sphingomonas; species Sphingomonas sp. Leaf62. Next base: position 156,180 of record NZ_LMLN01000013.1, read on the forward strand.
GCTGGCCACGCAGCGTCATCACCCGGCCGAATTCGCTGGGATGCGATCCCTCGATCGTGGTCGACACGCCGAACTGGTTGAGCAGATGGCCGAAGCTGTCGACGTCGGCCAGCCGCGGCAGATTGCGCAGCGTCAGCGGTTCCTCGGTCAGCAGCGCGCACGGCAACAGGGTGAGCGCGGCGTTCTTTGCCCCGGAAATGACGATGCGGCCGGACAGGCGATTGCCGCCGCGAATGACGATACGATCCATGGGGCAGCTTCTAGTGTGTCGCAACACACAAGCAAGAGGCCTGCAATCCTCCCCGGCACGGGGAGGATTTCAGGTCGGACGATGGGCGACGTACGCGGTGCGCAGACCAGCGACGAAACCCAGTTCTTCGTAGAAGCGATGCACTCGCGGATCGGGGAGGCCGCTTTGCAGCAGGACATGGTGGCAGCCGGCTTCCCAAAGCCGAGCGCACCAGATTAGCGCACGACGGCCCGACCATGGCCCTTGCCCTGTCGGTCGGGATGGGTCGCAACGTTTTCGAGAAAACCGTGCCGCCTGCCGCCGCGCAGCAGATTGGGCGCTGTAATCAATGTTGCGGATGCCACGATCGAAGAATCGACGGTCGCCACTGCGACATGCGTCGCTTTCGATGCCAGTAATTCGACCCAACGGGCATCGCGCCGGTCGACGTCGGCAGCATCGCTGAACCCTACCGCGGCATAGAAGGCAATTAGTGCAGAGAGATCGCCGCCTTCCGCCAACCGGACGTCGCGATCGTTAGCCTCAGGCCTTTTCCAGCGTGCATTGCAGCGGGTGCTGGTTCTGGCGGGCGAAGTCCATCACCTGCGCCACCTTCGTCTCCGCGACTTCATAGGTGAAGACACCGCACACGCCCACGCCGCGCTGGTGGACGTGCAGCATCACCCGCGTCGCTTCTTCCATGCTCATGCGGAAGAAGCGTTGCAGGCACAGGACGACGAATTCCATCGGCGTGTAATCGTCGTTCAGCATCAGCACGCGGTAGGGCGTAGGCTTCTTGACGCGGGTTTGGGTGGCGACGCCGAGACCGGTCGAGCGGTCGTCGTCATGGTCGCGGTCGTCGCCGGCCATCTGGATGCAAAGCTGTCGAGACATGTCGCCACAAAATATGGCATGCGGGCCGGACAGGGCAAGGGGGTGCGTGGTCATATGCGCCGATTTGGAAATGACAAAAGGGGCGACCGCTCGCGCGACCGCCCCCTTCGTTAGTCCGTAAAGGTAACCGACCGCTTACGCGGTGGTCTTCACCTTGTCGGCGGCGACCGCAACGCGGTTGCTGATCGGCTGCGCGGCGTCGCCGGCCAGCTTGATCATCATTTCGGTGGTCTTCGACGCTTCGGCAACGAACGAGTCGAACGACTGGCGGACGAAATCCGACTGCAGCTTCATGAACTCGGCCGGCGACTTCACGGTCGCAAGCGTCTTGGCGGTCGAGGTCGCGTGTTCGAACGACTTGCGACCGAAGTCGGCCATTTCCTGACCCAGGGTTTCGAGGCCCTTGGCGGCGATGCGGCTGGCTTCGACCATCGCTTCGATGTTGCCCTTGGCCATCTCGTTCATTTCTTCAAAGCCCTTGGCGCCCTTTTCCATGGCGGCCTTGGTCTTCTCGTTCATGTCGGTCATCATGGTCTGCGCCTTGTTGGCGGCATTCTGGGCGGTGGCGGTCGCTTCGTTGGTGACGTCCATGGTCTTTTCCTCGACTTGTGCGGTTACGGTCTCGACCGCCGCGGTGGTTTCCTCGGCCAGGACCGTGCTGGTCTCGACCGCGGTTTCGACGACTTCCACGACCGGCTCGACCGGCGGCGTCGGAATGACGGCGGCGGCGGTTTCGGCCTTGAAAGGCAATTCGACGGGAGCCGGCTTGGGCGCTGCCACGAACGGCACGGGCGGAATTTCCGCCTGCTCGGGTTCGACGGGCGGCACGACCGGTTCCGACGCGGCAGCCTCGACAGGCGCGACGGCGGCCGGTCGGGTGGATCGGGAAATGGCAGGCTTGCGCGTGCCGGTCTTCGGACCTCTGATGGCCACTCGGACATCCTCCATCTGATTACTGCTGCGGCGCATCACCTAATCGATCGTCGTGACGCTTTCAAGACGATTTTGTTGCACCGCAACATAAATATACAGATAGAAAAATCAAATGTTCTTATCGGGTTCGGACATATTCTCCCGGCGCGTCGCCCAATGCTGCTGCACTGCCGCCACCGGGAATGCGCGCCCCGGTCGCCGGCACGACATCGCCGTCCGCCGCCGCAATCCATTGCCGCCAGTCCGGCCACCAGCTGCCCTTGGTCTCCTTCGCCCCCGCGACGAAGGCGGCGAGCGAGTCGGCCGGTTCGTCGTTGGTCCAATATTGATATTTGCCAGCGGACGGCGGGTTCACGACACCGGCGATATGCCCCGATCCCGCCAGCACGAACCGCAACGGCCCGGCAAAATGCTCGGTCACCTTCCACACGCTTTCGGGCGGGGCGATATGATCCTCGCGCCCTGCCTGGATATAGGACGGGGTCTTGATCGTCGTCAGGTCGATCGGCGTGCCGTCGACCGTCATCGACCCCGCCTGCACCAGCCGGTTGTCGCGGTACAGGTCGGTCAGATACCCCAGATGCCAGTTCGCCGGCAGGTTGGTGACGTCGGCGTTCCAGTGCAGCAGGTCGAACGGCGCATAATCGTTGCCGAGCAGATAGTTGTTGGTGACGTAGTTCCAGATCAGGTCGCGCCCGCGCAGCAGGTTGAACGTTGCAGCCATGTATCGCCCGTCGAGATAGCCGTCCTTGCCGACCTGCCGGATCATCTTCAGTTGCTCGTCATCGACGAACAGCGACAATTCGCCGGCCTGGCTGAAATCGACTTGCGCGGTGAAGAAGGTGGCGGTGGCGACCTTCGCCGCCTCGCCGCGCGCCTCCAGCAACGCCAGCGTCGCCGCCAGCGTGGTGCCGGCCACGCAATAGCCGATGGTATGCACCGATTCGACACCCAGCGCCGCGCGCACCGTATCGATCGCATCGATCTGCCCGCGCACGACATAATCGTCCCACGTCACGTCCTTCATCGACGCATCGGCCGACTTCCACGACACGACGAACACGCTCAAGCCCTGCTCGACCGCCCAGCGGATGAAGCTTTTTTCCGGCGTCAGGTCGAGGATGTAGAAACGGTTGATCCATGGCGGGAAGATCAGCAGCGGGATCGCTCCGACCTTTTCGGTGGTCGGCGCATAGTGGATCAGTTCGTAGAGCGGCGTGCGCTTGATGACCTTGCCCGGTGTCATCGCGACGTTGCGGCCCAGCTCGAACGCGCTGGTATCGCTCTGCGTCATCTGCCCCCTGGCCATGTCGGCCAGCATGTTCTGCATACCCTTGAGCAGGTTCTCGCCGCGCGTCTCGATGATCTTCTCGACGACCAGCGGGTTGGTCGTGGGGAAGTTGGTCGGGCTCATCGCGTCGATCAGCCCGCGCGTGGCGAAGCGGAGCTGCTCCTTCTGCTTGGCGTCGACGCCGTCGATCGCGTCGACACCTTTCAGCATGTGGTCGGCGATCAGGAAATAGCTCTGGCGGATGAACGCGAACACCGGGTCGTCATGCCATTGCTTGGCCTTGAACCGCTTGTCGCGGGCGCGTTCGGGCGATTCGTCGACCGGCGTCGCGTTGGCGGGGTCGAGGAAGCGCTGCCACAGCTTCATCGTATCGGTCCAGAAATCGGTCTGCACCTTCAGCATCCCGGTCGGGTCGGGCAAGGCGGGCACGCGCTCCATCAGGTCGATGCCCTGTTCGAGCATCATCTGCTGCGCACGGCCGAGCATCTGCGTCCAGTGCTGCAACTCCTCGAGCGACATGGTCGGCAGGGCCGGATCGGCCGTTCCGGTCGGCTTCTCGGTCGATTCGGTCATTTTCCTCTCCATGGCGGCCCGGGCGCTCTACCGGTTAGCGGCTTCGTAGCGTAAGGACGCACCCGAAAGGAACGAGAATGTCCGACGAATTCTACCGCATGAAACGCCTGCCCCCCTATGTCATTGCGGAAGTAAACGCGATGCGGGCGGCGGCGCGTGCCGGTGGCGAAGACATTATCGACCTCGGCATGGGCAACCCCGATCTGCCCCCGCCTGACCACGTCATCGAAAAGCTGGTCGAGGTCGCGCGCAAGCCATCGGCGCACGGCTATTCGCAGTCGCGCGGCATTCCGGGCCTGCGCCGGGCGCAGGCGAATTATTACGGTCGCCGTTTCGGCGTCGATGTCGATCCCGACAGCGAAGTCGTGGTGACGATGGGGTCGAAAGAGGGTCTCGCCAGCCTCGCCACCGCGATCACCGCGCCGGGCGACGTGATCCTCGCGCCCAATCCCAGCTACCCGATCCATATGTTCGGCTTCATCATCGCGGGGGCGACGATCCGCGCCGTGCCGACCACGCCCGACGAACATTATTTCGAAAGCCTCGAACGCGCGATGGCATTCACCGTGCCGCGCCCCAGCGTGCTGGTGATGGGATACCCGTCGAACCCGACCGCCGAGGTCGTCGACCTCGCCTTCTACGAACGCGTCGTCGCCTTCGCGAAGGAACATGGCCTGTGGATCATCTCCGACCTCGCCTATTCCGAACTCTATTATGACGGCTGCCCGACCCCCTCGATCCTGCAGGTCAAGGGTGCGAAGGACGTCGCGATCGAATTCACCTCGCTCAGCAAGACCTATTCGATGGCCGGCTGGCGGATGGGCTTCGGTGTGGGCAACAAGAAGCTGATCGCGGCGATGACCCGGGTGAAGTCCTATCTCGACTACGGCGCCTTCACCCCGATCCAGGCGGCGGCCTGCGCGGCGCTGAACGGTCCGCAGGATATCGTCGAGAAGAACCGCCAGCTGTATCACAAGCGCCGCGACGTACTGGTCGAAAGCTTCGGCCGCGCCGGCTGGGACATCCCCTCCCCGCGCGCGTCGATGTTCGCGTGGGCACCGCTACCGCCGGCGCTGGCGCATCTGGGATCGCTGGAATTCGCCAAGCAGCTGCTGACCGAGGCCAAGGTCGCGGTCGCGCCGGGCGTCGGCTATGGCGAGAATGGCGAAGGCTATGTCCGCATCGCCATGGTCGAGAACGAACAGCGGTTGCGACAGGCGGCACGCAACGTGAAGAAGTATCTCCAGTCGATGGGGGTGAATACGCCGGCTGGACGCAACGCTGGGTAACTCCCGCATCGTCATTCCGCGCAGGCGGGAATCCATAGACGCAACGTCGGCAAGTCGTTCGCTGGCCTCAACGCATATGGGTTCCTGCCTGCGCGGGAATGACGAGGAAGACGGCGGAACCCCGCTGCTCGTTCCCCGCTATACACCCACCCCTGCCGGAGCGCACCAATGAACGACCTGCCGATCGAACTCACCCTGCTCGGCTGGTCGGTCGTGCTGCTGACCATCGCGATCCTGCTGCAAGGCCAGTTCGCGACGAAGGAACGTGGCACCCAATGGAATGCCGGCCCCCGCGACGGTGACAATGCGCCCAAGGGCGTCATTTCGGGCCGCGCGCAGCGTGCCCTCGACAATCTCAAGGAAAGCTATCCCGCCTTCATCGGCCTTGCGCTCGCGCTGGCGGTCAGCGGCCGTACCGGCGGGTTGGGCGCGACGGGGGCGATCCTGTGGTTCGTGGCGCGCATCATCTATCACCCGCTCTACCTATTCGGCGTGCCCTATCTGCGCAGCATGGCGTGGATCGTGTCGATGCTAGGGCTGTTGCTGATGCTCATCCGGCTGCTGTGAAAAGCGCCACTTCTTCCGTCAGAACATAATCTCGCTACGCCGCTGCGATCGATTGCCGCAGCTTCGCGCCGTGCCGCGATCACCCGCGGTTGGAGCGTCGGCGTCATGTTCGTGTTCAAGGGTCTCGAAAGCCATCCGCGCAGCTTCGTGAAGGCGGTGTCGTGGCGGACGGTCGGATCGATCGACACCTTCCTGCTGGGACTGTTATTCTCCGGCTCGGCGAAGCTGGCCGGGGCGATCGCCGGAACCGAAGTGCTGACCAAGATCACGCTGTTCTATTTCCACGAACGCGCATGGTCGCTGGTCCGCTGGGGCCATCGCGCCGATCCCGCCGCGACCACCGACGCCACGACCCTGCCGACGAGCTGACGACCGGCCAGGCCGGTCAGTCGCGAACGACGTCTTCCTCAAGCGACCAGATCAGATCGCCCTTGCCCAGCACCCGCCCGTCATGGCTGCACACCGCGACCGGCTGCACCGGGCGACGGTCGCGGGCATCGACCAGTACCGGCGTCGCCGCCACGCCGGTTTCCCACCGCTCGCCCCATTGCCGCAGCGCGACCATGGTCGGTTGCAGCGCATAGCCCTTTTCGGTCAGGCGATAGTCGATCTTGCGACGATCGCTCTCGACCGCGCGCCGTTCGAGGATGCCGTGTCCGACCAGCCGCGACAGCCGATTGGCAAGGATGTTTCGGGCGATGCCGAGTTCCGACTGGAACTCCTCGAAATGCGACAGCCCGTTGAACGATGCGCGCAGGATCAGGAACGACCAGCGTTCGCCCATCGCCTCCAGCGCGGCGGGCAGGCTGCACTGATCGGCAAGGTCGCGTAGCGGTTCTCGAAGGACGGTCATCATCCGCTTCGATTCTAGCGCATGGTGGCGGGCAAAGGAATAGCACTTCTTTCGCGCCCGCAGCAAACATCGCAACTTGCAACTTACATTCATGTAGATTAGGCGCGGGACACCGTAATCTCTAGATGGAGCTGTTGCCCGTGAAGATGTTCGCCCTGCTGACCGCCGCTGTGCTGACCCTGCCCTTCGCCGCCGCAGCACAGCCGAACCGCGGCTACAGCGCCGTGCCCGCGACCGCGCCGGCCGTCGACACGATCCTGACCCGCAGCACGTTATGGAAGTGCACTGCCGAGCGTTGCGCCACCCCGCGCGCCGAAGGCAGTCACCTGACCATGTGCCAGCTCGCCGCCGCGCAGCTCGGCCCGATCGCCGCCTTCACCGCCAACGGCACCGCATTTCCCCCCGAACAACTCGCAAAGTGCAACATCCGCGCCAAAGGTGCCTGATCGACGCGAAAACGGTTGCAAAGCCGCCCCGGCCCGCTCCATCTAGGTCGCATGCTGCGGCAGTATGAATTGGTGGAGCGGGTCAAGACCTACGATCCGGATGCGGACGAGGCGCTGCTGAACCGCGCCTATGTCTTTTCGATGCACGCGCATGGCAGCCAGAAGCGGGCCTCGGGCGACCCGTATTTCAGCCACCCGATCGAGGTGGCCGGCATCCTGACCGACCTGCACCTCGATGACGAGACGATCGCGACCGCGATCCTGCACGACACGGTCGAGGACACCGTGGCGACGCACGAGGAAATCCAGGCCAAGTTCGGCGAGAACGTCGCGCGACTGGTCGAGGGCGTGACCAAGCTCAGCAAGATCGAGGCGCAGACCGAGAACGAGCGCGCCGCCGAGAATCTGCGCAAGTTCCTGTTGGCGATGTCCGACGACATCCGCGTGCTGCTGGTGAAGCTGGCCGACCGGCTGCACAACATGCGCACACTCCATCACATCGCGAAGCCCGAGAAGCGCAAGCGGATCGCACGCGAGACGATGGACATCTATGCCCCGCTCGCCGAGCGGATCGGCATGTACGAGTTCATGAACGAGATGCAGACGCTGGCATTTCGCGAGATCGAACCCGAAGCGTATGAATCGATCACCCGCCGCCTCGAACAACTGGAAGAAGGCGGCGGCGACCGCGTCGCCAAGATCGGCGGCGACCTGAAGACGATGCTCGACCGCCACGGCATCACCGCCGAAGTGTCGGGCCGGCGCAAGCATCCCTATTCGATCTGGCGCAAGATGTCGGAACGGCACGTCACGCTCGAACAACTGTCGGACATCGTCGCGTTCCGCGCGATCGTCGACAGCGAAGAGGAATGCTACCGGGCGCTCGGCATCATCCATCGGCGGTGGCCGATGGTGCCGGGACGGTTCAAGGATTATATCTCGACGCCCAAGCGCAACGGCTATCGTTCGCTGCACACCGCCGTCATCCATGCCGAAAACATGCGGATCGAGGTGCAGATCCGCACCCGCGAGATGCATGCGCAGGCCGAATTCGGTCTGGCGGCGCACTGGGCGTACAAGCAGGACGCGGTGCGCCCCGATACGCAGGTCCGCTGGATCCGCGACCTCGTCGAAATCCTCGACAATGCCGAGAGTCCCGAGGAACTGCTCGAACATACCCGCATGGCGATGTATGCCGACCGCATCTTCGCCTTCACGCCCAAGGGCGAACTGCATCAGTTGCCGAAAGGTGCCACGCCGATCGACTTCGCCTATGCGGTGCATACCGATCTCGGCGATCAGGCGGTGGGCGCGAAGGTCAATGGCGGCGTCGTGCCGCTTCGCACCGAATTGAAGAACGGCGATCAGGTCCAGATCCTGCGGTCGAAGGCGCAGCGTCCGCAGGCGAACTGGTTGAACTTCGCCATCACCGGCAAGGCCCGCGCCGCGATCCGCCGCTATATCCGCCTGCGTGAACGCGACGAGACGGCGGCGCTGGGCAAGCGGCTGTATCAGGAACTGATCGCGCGCCTGCCGGTCCCGCCCGGCATCGACGCGCTGGCGGAAGGGCTGAAGCGGCTGAAGATCGCCGACGAAGCGACGCTGTTCGAAGGGCTGGCGCATGGCAAGCTGACCGACGAAGCGGTGATGGAGGCGGTCATGCCCGGGGCCATTGCCGACCCGAAGATCGAACCGATCCCGGCGCAGCGCGCCCCGATCGAGATCAAGGGATTGACCGCCGGCGTCGGCTACGACCTCGCCACCTGCTGCCACCCGGTGCCAGGCGACCGCATCATCGGCATCCGCCGCGGTGATGGCCGGTTCGAGGTGCATGAAATCGGCTGCGAGACGATCGAGGCGATCGACCCGCATCACTGGATCGATCTGACCTGGGGCGACAATGCCGAAGGTGCCACCGCGCGCATCGCGGTGACGCTGAAGAACGAACCCGGCGCGCTGGGTGCAGTGGCGACCGTCATCGGCGGCCACCGGGCGAACATCCTCGGGCTACGGCTCGATAATCGCGACACGACCTTCCACACCAACACCATCGACGTCGAGGTCCGCGACGCCGCACATCTGATGAAGCTGCTCGCCGGCCTGCGCGCGGCCGATGCGGTGAACAAGGCGGAACGCGGCTAACCCCAAATCCTATTCCTCCCCGGCACGGGGAGGGAGACCAGCGCAGCTGGTGGAGGGGGGGGGCTGCTCCACTACGGTCGTGCTTCGTCGACAACTCCCTCCACCATCCGCTGCGCGGACGGCCCCCCTCCCCGTATCGGGGAGGAACTGCACCGTCCCCCTTGCCTCCCCCGCCCCCAATCCCCAAAGCACAGCCATGGCACAGGAATCCCCGCTCGACCGGTTTCGTGACGTCCTGCGCGGCACGTCGCGCGCGATTGCCGACGAACCCGAGGTCGAACTGGCCTTCACCGCCGACGCGCCGACCGCGTCGGGCAAGCATATCAAGGTGCCGATGCCCGCCCGCGCGCTGCCCGCCGATCAGGTGGCCGAGGCGCGCGGCCATGCCGACGGCTTCGCGCTGCGTATGCGCCATCACAATGCCGCGCTCCACGCCCGTACCGCACCCGGCGATGCGGTCGCGCGTGCCGTCTATGACGCGGTCGAACAGGCGCGGATCGATGCGCTGGGGTCGGCCGGGTATGACGGCATCGCCGACAATCTCGACCATGCGCTCACCATGCGCATGCGCTCCGACCCGATCACCCGCGCCCGCACCCGCGCCGAAGTGCCGCTGTCGACTGCGGTGCAGATGCTGGTGCGCGAACGGCTGACCGGCCGTGCCCCGCCCGCCGCCGCCGCACCGGGCATGGCGCTCATCACCGACTGGATCGAGCAGCGCGCCGGTGCGCAGCTCGACAGCCTCGCCGGACTGGTCGCCGATCAGGCCGCCTTCGCGCGCGGCATCACCCGCCTGCTAGAGGACCTCGAACTGGTCGAGGGCGAGATCGAACCCGAACAGGCCGATGACGGCGGCGACGATTCGGAAGGGGAAGACGAACAGACCCCCGAGAACGACGGTGACGATTCGGGCGAACAGCAGGGCGGCGAAGGTCAGGTCGAGGCGCGCGGCGAGGATCGCAGCGACGAACAGTCCGATGGTCAGTCCGACGACCTGTCGGAGGACATCGACGCCGAAGGCGACGACATGGCCGATGGCGAGGACGAAGGCGGCATGATGCCGGTCCGCCCGAACCGCCCCTTTGCCGACCTGAACGCGCAATTCGAATATCGTGCCTTCACCACCAAATATGACGAAGTGATCGCCGCGACCGAATTGTGCGAGGCCGACGAACTCGAACGGCTGCGCGCCTATCTCGATCAGCAGCTGGTGCAGTTGCAGGGGGTCGTGACCAAACTCGCCAACCGGCTGCAACGCCGGTTGATGGCGCAACAGTCGCGGTCGTGGGACTTCGATCAGGAGGAAGGGATGCTCGACGCCGCGCGGCTGGCGCGCGTCGTCATCAACCCCGCCCAGTCGCTCAGCTACAAGATCGAACGCGATACCGAATTTCGCGATACCGTCGTCACCCTGCTGATCGACAATTCGGGATCGATGCGCGGCCGCCCGATCGGCATCGCCGCGATCAGCGCCGACATCCTTGCCCGGACGCTCGAACGCGTCGGGGTGAAGGTCGAGATTCTCGGCTTCACGACGCGCGCGTGGAAGGGCGGCCAGGCACGCGAATCGTGGCTCGTCGCCGGACGCCCGCCCCAGCCCGGTCGCCTCAACGACATTCGCCACATCGTCTACAAACAGGCCGACGAGCCATGGCGCCGTGCCAAGAAGTCGCTCGGGCTGATGATGCGCGAGGGGCTGCTGAAGGAAAATATCGACGGCGAGGCGCTGCTCTGGGCGCATGGCCGCCTGCTGGCGCGGCCAGAGGACCGCAAGGTGCTGATGGTCATTTCCGACGGCGCGCCGGTCGACGATTCGACGCTGTCGGTCAATTCGGGCAGCTATCTCGAACGGCATCTGCGCCAGGTGATCGCGTGGATCGAGGGCAAGTCGCCGGTCGAACTGGTCGCGATCGGCATCGGCCATGACGTGACCCGCTGGTATGCCCGCGCCGTCACGATCATGGATGCGGAACAACTTGCCGGAACGATGATCGAGCAGCTGGCGTCGCTCTTCGACACCCCATGAAGCCGACCGCCCCGCCCGGCGGCTTTCGCGGGCCGGTCAAGCGATCGATCACTATCGCCGGCCACGCGACCTCGATCAGCCTCGAACCCGGCTTCTGGACCGCGTTGGAGGCGGCGGCGACCCGAAGGTCGCTGCCGTTATCGGCGCTGGTTGCGGCGATCGACGCGGTGCGAATCGAGGGAGACGATCCACCCAACCTCGCGAGCGCGATCCGGTCTTGGTTGTTGGGGGAGGTTGGCGCTGGGTAAGGTTGTTTTCGCGCGAAGGCGCAAAGGACGCCAAGGGGTCGCGGACCCAGGGAGGTCGGCCGCGATAGCGGCCTCATCGCTTGTTGCAACGAGAGAGGGAGTCTTCCGCTCGCGGGCGATGGCCCAAAGCGCGACCCCTTTGCGCTCTTTGCGCCTTCGCGCGAACCAAATCTCTTCTTCTACTCCGCGCCTTCGCGCCTTCGCGTGAACCAGCCTTCTACTGCTGATCCGGCAAAATCGGAGACACGGTGACCTCACCCCGATCACCCGAACGATAGCCGAGACTCGCCCGCCCCTTCACCGGCCCGGCGACGTCGGCGACCAGATAGAGCGGCCGCCGCTTCGATTCGACGTAGAGCCGCCCGAGATATTCGCCGATCATCCCCAGCACGAACATCTGCACCGCGCCGAGGAACACGACGACCAGCATCGTCGACGTCCACCCCTGCACCGCGCTGCCCGACAGCCAGCCGATCGCGATATAGGCGAACAGCAGCAGCGACAGCGCGGTCAACACGAGCCCCAAATGGCTGGCGAGGCGCAGCGGCGCGGTCGAGAAACCAGTTACCGCGTCCAGCGCGAACCCGATCATCTTGCCCAGCGGATATTTGCTCTCGCCCGCGAGCCGTTCGTCGCGGTCATAGGGAAACGGCACCTGCCGGAACCCGACCCACGCCACCATGCCGCGGATGAAGCGCGCCTGTTCGGGCAGGCTCAGAAACGCGTCGAGCGCCCGCCGCGTCATCAACCGGAAATCGCCGGTATCGAGCGGGATCGGCGTATCGGTCACCCGGTCGAGCACGCGGTAGAAGGCGGCGGCGGTCAGTTTCTTGAAGAAGGTCTCGCCCTCGCGCTTGCGCCGCACCGCATAGACCACGTCGGCGCCCTCGGCCGCCATCGTTTCCAGCATCGGCCCGAGCAATTCGGGCGGGTCCTGCAGATCGGCATCGATGATGAGGATGCGTTCGCCCGCGCACAGGTCGAGCCCGGCGGTCAGCGCCAGCTGATGTCCGTGGTTGCGCGACAGGTTGATCGCGACCAGCCGCGGATCGGCCGCCGCCAGCCGTTCCATCACTGGCCAGCTTTGGTCGCGCGACCCGTCATTGACCAGGACGATCTCGTGATCGTCGCCGACAACCGCTTGCGCCGCCGCCGAAATGCGGGCGTGCAGCGTGTCGAGACAGGCGGCCTCGTTATAGCAGGGGACGACGACGGAGAGCGCGGGACGGATCATGGACGGCTGCGTTACTCCATGCGACGCGGTTGGAAAAGCCGGATGGCGATGCGGCCCGATCCCGGTTAGGATCAGGCGTCGATGGAGGAACGCCGATGCGCGTGTTGCTGCCCTTGCTGTTGCTCACCGCCGCCGCCACGCCGGCCGCGGCGCAAATCTGGGATGGGGGGCGCTCCGCGGTGCGCGAAGCACCGCCACCGCCGTCGGCAACGTCGCTGGTCGCGAGTGATCTGGGCGATATCAACCGGTCAATCCGCGACGGGCGGCGGCGTGGCGACCTGACCCGGGCCGAGGCCCGGGCGCTCATGATCCAGAGCGCTGTCATCGAGCGGCTGAATCGTCAGTATCGACAGGGCGGACCGATCGCGATGAACGCGCCGGCGCTCGCCGACCGTACGCTGGCGCTGCGCGGCGAGGTGGCAGCGGCACGCGCCCGTCCGAAATGAGCCGGGTTGCAATGTAGGACTTCGCTTGCGAGCCCGATCGCGCAAATGGCGGAGCGGAAGCGATGATCGAAGCGAGCGTAGGCGAGGACGGCACCAACCGCGCGGACGATGTGCGCGCCGTCCAGTGGCTGTTGCTGCGGATCGGTATCGATCCCGGGCCGGTCGACGGCCTCGCCGGGCCGCGCCTGATCGCCGCGATCCGCACCGCGCAGGTCCGGTTCGACATCGAAGCCGATGGCCGGATCGACCCCGGCGGGCGGACCATCGCCCGCCTGACCGGCGCGCGCGCGACATGGGACGGCGACAGCCGCAACTGGCCGCAGGAGCGCAAGCTCGCCAGCCTCCATCCCCGCTTTCGCGGCCGCATCGTCCGCGTCATCGACACGCTGCGGCGCGACGGTCTGCGCCCGACGATCGTCTATGGCTGGCGATCGGTCGCCGTCCAGCGGCGGTTGCTGCGCGAGGGGGTGACGCAGGTCGGCTTCAGTTTCCACAACGCGCAGACCCCCAACGGCCTGCCCGCCGCATGGGCCGCCGATCTGGTCGACGACCGCTGGTACTGGACCGAACCCGAATGCCATATCTTCTTCCGCGCGCTGGGCGCGGCGGGCAAGGCGGAGGGGCTGATCTGGGGCGGCGACTGGACGTTTCGCGACTGGGCCCACCTGCAGGGCCGGCGCAATGCCGAACTGGCGAGCGTCCGGCGCGAGAGCGGGCTGACGTAAAGCGTTACCGATTCTTCATCTCTGCGACGTAGCGTTCCCGGCCATGTCGTCCTCCGCCCTGCCCCTGCCGATGTCGGCGCGTGCCGTACCCGGCGCGACGGCGCTGCGCTGTTTTTTGCTGGTCGCGGCCATGGTCGCGGGTGGGGCGCTGATCGGGCTGCTGACCCGCCACGCCTTTTCGGTCGCCTTCTGGCCCGCCAACGCGATCCTGGTCGGGTTGATGCTGCGGGTGCCACGCCTGTTCCGGCCGTCGGGCTGGGCCGGAGCCTTCATGGGTTTCGTCGCCACCGACCTGTTGTTCGACCGCAATATCGCCCTGTCCGCGTTTTTCGCGCTCGCCAATACCGCCGGCACCTTCGCGGCGACGGTGGCGCTGCGACGGCTCGATCCCGCCGACCTGCGACTGGAGCGCGTCCATTCGGTGCTGCGCATCCTCGCCGGACTGATCCCGGCCTGCTTCGTCGCGGCGCTGATCGGTGCGGTGCTGGTCGTGGTCGAATTCGGCGGCTCCGCCAGCCAGACGCTGATGACTTGGCCGGCGAGCGAACTGGTCAATTATCTGGTCGTGCTGCCGGTCCTGCTGACGCTGCGCCACCCCGATGCCCAGCCACCGCGAATCGCCGAACCCCCGATCTGGCCGGCGGTCGCGCTGGCATTGTCGTGCGTCGCGGCGGTGCAATTTGACGGGCCGGGCAGCATCATGTTCCCGATGCCCGCGCTGCTGCTGTGCGCGCTCACCTATCCGGTCGCGATTACCGCGGTGCTGACGATGCTGCTCGGTACCGGCTGCCTCATCACCATCGGCCTCGGCATCGTCGAGATCGGGCAGGACATGGCGATCCCCCGGCTGGTGCTGTCGGTGCGGATCGCGGTCGCCTTCCTCGTCCTCGTGCCGCTGACGATCAGCAGCGCGATGGCGGTGCAGGACGCGCTGCTGCGCCAGCTGCGCGACGCCGCCGATCACGACGGGCTGACCGGCCTGCTCAACCGCCGCGCGTTCGAACAGCAATTACAGCAACGGCTAAGGCTGAACCAGCTGCCGGGCCACGGCCTTGCGCTGCTGTGGCTCGACCTCGACCATTTCAAGGCCATCAACGACCGTCACGGCCATCCGGCGGGCGATGCGGTGCTGTGCGCTGCCGCCGCTACCCTGCGCAATGCCTGCGGCGTGAACGATCTGTGCGGGCGGCTGGGCGGGGAGGAATTCGCGGTCCTCCTGTCCGCCCCCGATCGCGCCGCCGCGCAGGATGCCGCCGAACGACTGCGTTCCGCGATCGTCGCGCAGCGCGTCGACTGGCACGGCACCGCGATCCACGCGACCGCCAGCATCGGTGCCTGCTACCTGACCCGCACGCCTACCGACGCGGCGCCGTTGCTTCGCTGTCTCGACGAAGCGATGTACCGCGCGAAACGCAGCGGGCGGAACCGCGTCGAATGGCTCGACGGGCCCGATCTGGCGCACGCGGCGTAAGAATCTGTTTGGAAGCTCGCGCGAGAGCTAGCTTCGGGCCGGTACCGCAAAATGCGTCTCGACGCATTTTCAAACGGAGTCGAGCCGCGCCAACGCCCATTCCGCCGCATCGCGCACCACCGCATCGGGATCGGCACACGCCGCCCGCACCGGTCCGACCAGCGCGACATCGCCACTATTCCCTGCCGCGATCAGTGCATTGCGCACCATCCGGTTGCGCCCGATCCGCTTGATCGGCGATCCGCGAAACACCTCGCGAAACCCGGCATCGTCCAGCGCGATCAGGTCGGCCAGCCGGGGTGCTGCGAACTCCGCCCGTCCGGCAAAGGCCCGGTTGGCGGCGGCGGCATCGGCGAACTTGTTCCACGGACACACCGCCAGACAATCGTCGCAGCCATAGATGCGGTTGCCCATGGCCGCGCGAAACTCGACCGGGATCGGCCCGGCATGTTCGATCGTGAGATACGAGATGCAGCGCCGCGCGTCCAACCGGTAGGGTGCTGGAAACGCATCGGTCGGGCAGGCCCGCTGGCACGCATCGCACGATCCGCACCGGTCGCGCGCCGCGACATCGGGGGCCAGATCGAGCGTGGTATAGATCGCGCCGAGGAACAGCCAGCTGCCATGGTCGCGGCTGACCAGATTGGTATGCTTGCCCTGCCACCCCAGCCCCGCCGCTTCGGACAGCGGCTTTTCCATCACCGGTGCGGTATCGACGAAAACCTTCAGGTCGCAGCCCGATTCCTGCGCCAGCCAGCGGCCAAGCGCCTTCAGCGCTTTCTTGACCACGTCATGATAATCGCTGCCCTGCGCATAGACCGAAATGCGACCCCGATCGCCGACCCGGGCCAGCGCCAGCGGATCGATGGCGGGGGCATAGCTCATGCCCAGCGCGATCACCGACCGTACCTCGCTCCACAGCGCGGCGGGCGATCCGCGCTGTTGGCTACGCTCCTCCATCCAGATCATCGACCCGTGCCGCCCCTCGTCCAGCCATTGGCGCAGGCGTTCGGCGGTGCGCGGCGCGGCATCGGCACGGGCGATGCCGCACGCGACGAAACCGCATTCGGCCGCTTTGGCACGAATACGCGCGACGATATCGCTCGGCTGGCCCTTGTCTCCGGTCACCTCCCCCCGCTACCCTCTATCCGACGCGCGCTAAAGGGCGACGTTCAGGGGGATCTCGTTTGCCGGACGGAAATTGGGCGCTGAGCGCGGACGGACTGGTCAAACGCTTCGGCGACCGGCGGGTCGTCGACGGCATCGATCTGCATGTGCCCTACGGCGCGGTGTACGGCGTGCTCGGCCCCAATGGCGCGGGCAAGACGACGACGCTGCGGATGCTGCTCGGCATAATCGAACCCGATGAAGGACATCGCACCCTGCTGGGGCGGGCGGCACCGCGCGATGCCTCCGATCAGGTCGGCTATCTACCCGAGGAACGCGGCCTGTATCCCGGCATGAAGGCGCGCGAGGCGATCGCGTTCATGGGCGCACTGCGCGGGCTCGACTGGTCGGTCGGGCGCAAGCGCGCGGCGGTGATGCTCGAACAGGCGGGCCTCGGCCACGCGATCGACAGCAAGATTCGCAAGCTGTCCAAGGGCATGGCGCAGTTCGTGCAGCTGTTGGGATCGGTCGTCCATCAACCCGAATTCCTCGTCCTCGACGAACCCTTTTCCGGGCTCGATCCGGTCAATCAGGAACGGCTGGAGGCACTGATCCGCGCCGAGCGCGATCGCGGGGCGACGATCCTGTTCTCGACCCATGTCATGGCGCATGCCGAACGGCTATGCGACCGGCTGTGCATCATCGCCGGCGGCAAGCGCCGGTTCGAAGGGACGGTCGACGATGCCCGCGCGATGTTGCCGATGAAGGCGCATTATGTGCCCCATCACCCCGCGCCCGGCATCGCCGCGCTGTTGCCGGACGATGCGCACGAAGAACGCGGCGGGTGGCGCTTCACCCTGCCGGCTGACGGGATCGAGGGGATATTGGTGCGGCTGATCGACGCGGGCTATGGCATAGCGGGGCTGTCGATCGAACGACCGGGGCTGCACGACGCCTTCGTCCGGATCGTCGGCGAAGCGGATGCGGAGCGGGCAGCATGAGCCGGCTGATCCGTCAGACGCTGACCATTGCCCGCCGCGACTTCATCGCCACGGTGATGACGCCGATGTTCCTCGTCTTCCTGCTCGCCCCGCTGCTGTTCGGCAGTTTCGGCGCGATCGGCGGCATCGGCGCGGCGACGGTGGGCAAGAGCGCGGAGGAGAAGGTCCGCATCTACGCCATCGCCACGCCCGCCGACGCCCGGCGACTGCGCGCCGCCGACGCGCTGATCCGCCCCGGAATCCCGCGCGAGAGCGGCCCGCCGACGCTGGCGATCGTCGCGCCGGACGCCAACCCGGCGGCTCAGGCCCGCGCGCTGCTGTCCGATCCCGATGTCGACGTGCCGGCCGTATTGTATGGCCCGCTCGACCGCCCGCAGCTGATCCATGCCAGCCTGGTTTCGACGACCGCCCCCTATCTGGCGGGGCTGGCCGAACAGGCGGTGCGCGACCAACGCGCCAACCTTGGCGATGCGCGCCTGTCGACGCCGGTGTTCACCCGGATCGAGCGGGACAGCACGTCGCTCGGCGGCAAGAAAGCCGCCGGATTCTTCGCGGTCGTGACGCTGTTCGTCGTCACGCTGATGCTGGCCGGACAGGCGGTCGGCACCATGGCAGAGGAGCGATCGAACAAGGTGATCGAGGTGCTGGCCGCCGCCGTCCCGCTCGAATCGGTATTCCTCGGCAAGCTGCTCGGCATGTTCGGCGTGGCGGTGCTGTTCCTCGCCTTCTGGGCCGCCGTCGGCGCCAATATCGGCAGGTTGCTGCCCCCCCAGCTGGTCGCCGGCTTGACCGACATCGCCCCCGCCATCGGTTTTCCGGGGTTCCTGCTGCTCTATATCCTGTATTTCGCCATGGCGTATATGCTGCTCGGCTCGGTATTCCTGACCGTCGGCGCGCAGGCATCGACCCCGCGCGAAATCCAGATGCTGACGCTGCCCATCACGATCTTTCAGATGGCGATGTTCGGCTTCGCATTCGCCGCGATCAGTCGGCCGGGCAGCTGGATCGCGCTCGCCGCCGAAGTCTTCCCGTTCAGCAGCCCCTTCGCCATGGCCGCCCGCGCCGCGACCAGCGGCGAATGGTGGCCGCACATCGCCGCGCTGGCGTGGCAATTGCTGTGGGTGGCGATCACGATCGTGATCGGCGCGCGACTGTTCCGGCGCGGCGTGCTGCAATCGGCGGGACCGAAGTTCCGGTGGTTCCGGCGGGGGTAGGTGTACCCCCGTACACTACCGTCACCCCGGCTTCGAACGGGACCTCTGCGAACGTCGCGAGCTTGGCCACAAATTCGCCGTACCTCCGCGCAGGCGGGGGTCCAGAGCTAGACAGAACAATGCCTGGCGCTTGGAACCCTGGCCCCCCGCCTGCGCGGGGGTACGCCATAGGGAAGGAATCGGTACTTTGCAGCGGTCTCGATCAAGTCCGGGTGACGATGGTCGTCGCCGGCCGCCAGCTACTTCGTCACCAGCGTCACGATCGACAGCCCCGGCGGCATCGGAATGCGCCCCAGCAGATGCCGCTCCAGCCGGAAGATCGCCTCGAACGCCGTGTTCAGAACCTTGGGCGGCGGCGAATCGTCGCTGTCGTCCTTGCCGCGAATCTTGCCCGCGACCCGTGCGGCGACGGCGGCCGGAAACAGCAGCGAGTTGAAATAGCGCAGGCCTTCATGCTTCAGGCCCGCATCGGCGATCGCCTTGGCCAGCGTGCGCTTGGAATAGCGGCGATGATGGTGGTTCACCACATCGTGCGCGCTCCACATCCATTGATGCGCGGGCACCGTGACCAGTATCCTACCGCCCGGTGCCAGCCGATCGGCCATGCCGCGAAACGTCGCGACATCGTCCTCGATATGCTCGACCACGTCGAGCACTGCGATCATGTCGTATTGCGCGCTCACCCCGGCAAGCGTCGGCAGCGGTGCGGTGCCGACCGGCTTGCCCAGCCGCTCGCTGGCGATTGCGCGCGCCGCCGGGTCGATCTCGATCGCGTCGACCGTGCCGAACCCCGCCAGCATCGGCAGGTTGTGCCCCGTGCCGCACCCGATTTCGAGGATGCGCGCGCCCGGCCGCAGCCCGGCATAGCGTTCGACATAGTCGGCGAGGATCTCGCGCCGCGCGCGATACCACCAATGCGTCGAGTCGTGCGCCGCCATGCGGTCGTAAACGATGCGGTCCATCTTATCCGAATACCCATGAACGATTGAGCGCGAAGGTAGCGAAGGGCGTGACCAGCACCGCCGGAACCAACGGCACCCAGTGCGCCATGCCCGCCAGATCGACCAGCCCGAACGTGAACAGGCCGTTCAGCACCATGCCGAACCCCTGCACCGCCAGGAACTTCATCGGCTGTTCGGCACCGCCCGACCGGGTGCCATGATCGCGGAAGCTCCATCGGCCATGCGCGACCCAGCCAAAGGCGGCAGCAACGATGAACGCCGGTACGACCGCCACGAACGCATAGCCGGTCCGCAGAATGTAAGAGACGAGCGGCAGATACACGATCGCATAGATCACCGTCGACAGCCCGCCGACGATGCCGAACCGGATCAATTGGCCCAGCACCCCGTCCGGTATCAGTCGTTCGATCCGCGCGATCACCCGCGTGCCCACCCTTGTCCTTTGCGCGCCATCCGATACAGCGCCGCTGTTGCCACCATGGCTGGACTGCCGCCGTAGATCGCGGCGGGCGCGGGGGAAAGTAGTTTTGACCAGGCTTCCATCCACGGGCCATTTCCTCGACCGGCATTGGTTGCGCTGGCTGCTGCTCGCATGGGTGGTGATGGCGGCATGGTTCCTGTGGCAACGGTGGAACGCGGTCCACTGGCTGGCCCTGTCCGATACCGACGACAATATGCGGCTGATGCAGGTCCGGGCATGGATGGGCGGGCAAGGCTGGTACGATCTGCGCCAATACCGGCTGAACCCGCCGAACGGCCTCGACATTCACTGGTCGCGGCTGGTCGACCTGCCGATCGCCGGGCTGATCCTGTTGTTCAAACCCTTTGCCGGGCCGGTCTGGGCCGAAAAGCTGGCGGTCGGTATCGCGCCGCTGCTGCCGATGGGGGTCGCGCTGATCGCCCTGTCGGTGACGGTGCAGCGGCTGGTCGCGCCGGTCGCATGGCCGCTGGCGGTGCTGTTCCTGCTCGGCTGTTCGTCGACGCTGCTGATGTTCATGCCCGAACGCATCGACCATCATGGCTGGCAGCTTGCCTGTCTCGCGTGGACCGTCGCCGGCATCGCCGATCGCAAACAGGGCCGCGGCGGCATGGTCGTCGGCCTGTCCTCGGCCGCGTCGCTGACCATCGGCCTCGAACTCCTGCCCTATTGCGCGATGGCCGGCGCGATCGTCGGCTTACGCTGGGTGTGGGACCGGGCGGAGGCACGGCGGCTGACCGTCTATGGTGCGACGCTGGCGGGTGCGAGCGCGATCGGTTTCGTCGCCTTCGCCTCCAACGCCAATTACGCGATGCGCTGCGACGCGCTGACACCGGTCTGGCTGTCGGCGGTGGTAGCGGGCGGTGCGCTGCTGGTGCTGATCGCCCGGATCGGACCGAAGACGTGGCCGCTGCGCCTGATCCTGACGCTGATCGCGGGCGGCACGCTCGCCGGTGCGTTCGCGACGCTGTTCCCGCAGTGCCTCGCGCGGCCCGAAGGCGTGTCGGAGGAACTGGCGCGCACGTGGCTGAACAATGTCCGCGAGGCGAAACCGCTCTACACGATGCCCGGCCGCACCATCCTGCTGATCGTGACCGGACCGATCATCGGCCTGCTCGGTGCGATCTTCGCCACGTGGCGCGCACGCCGCTCGGCCGATTTCGTCGGCTGGGCGGTCGTGACGCTGTTCACGACCTTCGCGGTGGCGATGCTGTTCTGGCAGATCCGCTCGGGGCCGGCCGCACAGTTGCTGGCGATTCCCGGAACGGTGGCGCTCGCATGGGTGGTCGTGCCGTGGCTGCTGTCGCGCGAGCACGCGGCGGTGCGGGTGCTCGGAACGGCGGCGGTGATCTCGCTGCTCCTGCTCGGCAACCTGTTCGTCGATCAGGTCAGCAAGCTGCTGTCGATGCTGCCCGACAGCGGCCTGACCAGCCATGTCCGCATCAAGCCGCAGGACGCCCGCACGAAACAGATACTGCGCGCCGGTGCCCGTTGCGGCAGCCTGCCCGCGTTGCAGGCGCTGAACCGCCTGCCCCCCGCGGTGATGTTCACCCATGTCGATCTGGGGCCGCGCCTGATCGTCGCGACCCATCATGACGGCATCACCGGCCCCTATCACCGCAACGGCGATGCGATCCTCGACGTGCACCACGCGTTTCAGGGCGACCCGGACAATTTCCGCACCATCGCCCGCCGCCATGGCGCGACCTATCTGCTCACCTGCCCCAACATGGCCGAAACCACCGTCTATCGCGCGCGGTCGCCGGGCGGCTTCTACGATCTGCTCGCCCATAACAAGGTGCCCGGCTGGCTGATCCCGGTCGCCCTGCCCAAGGGGTCGCCGCTCCGGCTGTGGCGGATCGATTATAGCGGGATGGCGCGGTAGGCTCGCCGAAGCGCGAAGGTCGGCATCAATACGAAACCTTACGGTGCCCCCGCACGGGCGGCGGCTACGTGCCAAGCAAGACGATGGCCCGCACGTCTAACCAGGCGACACGAGAAATGCCGCCGTCGCAAATCCGGCGAAGGTCGGGGACGATCGCGTTGATTTGCCGTTGCTGCCCACGATCCCCAAACGCTAAACGCCCGCCCCCTCGGCGGGGACGGGCGTCGCGGACCGTGGAGGTCGGATCGCTTAGCGGGCAGCGACCTGCTGCGCTGGCGACAGCGGCTTGGCGATGCGGAAGCGGACCGGACGGCCACCGACTTCGCCCGACACGTTGCGGTCGCGCACTTCGAGGCGGAACGGCTCGCCACTGCTCAGGACGGTGCCGGCCAGAACGGTCGCGCCATTGTCGGCAACGCTGCGGGTATAATCGAACTTGTAACCGTCACGCTCGATCTCGTTCGCCGAGGCGAGCGTCGGGATCAGCATGCCCGCTGCGACGAGGGCGACACGAAAGGCGGCGGCGGCGGCAAAGCTGCGCATGATGTTTCTCCGGCTGGTTGGGATGGACGCTCGTGCGTCGTTTCGTTGCCAGAGATGTGCATGTTGCAGCGCGATATCGCAACTGCACAGGTTCTTACCGCAATTGCAGAAAACGAAATCGGAATTAGGGCAGGAACCGGTTCACCACGTCACGCGCCAGCCGCGCCGGGCGTTTCGTCGCGGCGTCGAGCGAGCACCACGTGCTCTGCACCTCGACCAGCACCTCTTCGCCGCGCTTGATCAGCGTCGAGAAATAGGCGCGCACCCCTTCGACCCGTTCCGCCACCACCGTCGCGACGATCGTGTCGTCGAGGAAGGCGGGCCGGCGATAGGTGATCTCGTGGCGCAGCGCGACCCACAGATGCTTCGCCACCGCCTCGGCCGGCGCGACCCGTTCCCAATAGGCGACGACCGCGTCCTGCACCCAGGACAGGTACACCGCGTTGTTGACGTGGCCCATATGATCGATGTCGCCCGGCGCGACGGCAAGCGGATGCTGATGTGCCATGGAAAAACGGTGGCCCCTGCTGACATGCGAGTCAATGAGACTCACGCCGGACCGAGTGACGGCATGAACAATCGGCCACGGTTCCCGGAAACGCTCCCGCGCCGCCTGGGCCGCTGCGAAAGTGCCCGCCAGCGTACCCGGTTGGTGCGTGAGAC
This sequence comes from Sphingomonas sp. Leaf62, assembly GCF_001421915.1. Classification (NCBI taxonomy): domain Bacteria; kingdom Pseudomonadati; phylum Pseudomonadota; class Alphaproteobacteria; order Sphingomonadales; family Sphingomonadaceae; genus Sphingomonas; species Sphingomonas sp. Leaf62. The sequence goes on from NZ_LMLN01000013.1 coordinate 179,400, forward strand.
GCTCGCAGACGTCTCACGCACCGCGCTACGACGAGGTTACGCCTTCGCCACCACGCTCTCGGGCAGATCCTTGCCGAACACCCGCTGATAATATTCGGCGACCAGCGCCCGCTCCGCCTCGTCGCATTTGTTCAGGAACGACAACCGGAACGCAAAACCGACATCGCCGAAGATCAGCGCGTTCTGTGCCCATGTAATCACGGTACGCGGGCTCATGACGGTCGAGATATCGCCATTGACGAATCCGCGCCGGGTCATGTCGGCGACGCGCACCATCTTTTCGACCGCGTCCTTGCCGCCGACCTTGTCATATTCGCCCGACTTGGCGAGCACGATCCGCGCTTCGGTGGCGGCGGGCAGGTAGTTCAGGGTGACGACGATGTTCCACCGGTCCATCTGCCCCTGATTGATCTGCTGCGTACCGTGATACAGCCCCGACGTATCGCCGAGCCCCACGGTATTGGCAGTCGCGAACAGGCGGAAATAGGGGTTGGGCCGGATCACCCGGTTCTGGTCGAGCAGCGTCAGCTTGCCCTCGGTCTCCAGCACGCGCTGGATCACGAACATCACATCGGGGCGACCGGCGTCATATTCGTCGAACACCAGCGCGGTCGGTGTCTGGAGCGCCCATGGCAGCAACCCTTCGCGGAACTCGGTGATCTGCTGCCCGTCCTTCAGCACGATCGCGTCGCGCCCGATCAGGTCGATGCGGCTGATATGCGCGTCGAGGTTGATGCGGATGCACGGCCAGTTCAGCCTTGCTGCGACCTGTTCGATATGCGTCGACTTGCCGGTGCCGTGATAGCCCTGCACCATCACCCGCCGGTTGTGCGCAAAACCCGCGAGAATCGCCAGCGTCGTGTCGGGATCGAACACATAGGCGGGATCGGCATCGGGCACGCGTTCGTCGGCGACCGAAAAGGCGGGTACTTCCAGATCGCTGTCGATGCCGAACAGGTCGCGCGCCTTCACCATCCGGTCGGGGGCGCTCAGGATCGTCGTTGCGGCTTCGGGCTGGGTATCGGTAGTGGTCATGCGGGCCTTTCGCGGGTCGGCGCACCGGCGGGAGCGTCGCGGCGTCCTTTAGGACGATCGGGGTCGCCTACTCAACCTTTGGCGGCAGGCGGAACAGGGTCGTGAACCGTTCGGCAATCGCCCGGTTCCCCTCGACCACGATTGCGTCCGCCGCCGCCAGCGGTCGTCCGCCATAGACGACCGGCAGGAACGCGGACGGCGCGCCCGACAGCGTCGCATCCACCGCCGCCGTCGCCGCCCCGCGCCGGACGTGCAGCGCGCCGTCGGCCAGGGTAGCAACATAGGCATCCTCGCCGAACCGGAACGCGACCGTCGCCCGCCAATCCCCCGCCCGCTCCGCCACCAGCAGCATTTTCAGCGACAGCAACAGCGATACCGCCGAGAACGGCAGCGTCGGGTCGTGCGTCGGCGACCGCAGCGCCCATTTCGCCAGCGCCAGCACCACCGGCTCACTCTCATACCCCCAGCGCGTCAGTTCATATACCTGCACGTTGGCAGGCGGCGGCAGCCGGTGGCGATGGACGATCCCCGCCGCCTCCAGCCCCGCCAGCCGCTGCGTCAGCACATTGGCGCTGATCCCCGGCAACCCGGCGCGCAACTCGCCGAAGCGGCGCGGCCCCAGCAACAATTCGCGCATCAGCAGTAGCGCCCATCGCTCACCGACATATTCCATGCCCAGCGCCGCACCACAGGCATCGTCGTAGCGTCGCTTGTCGGACTTTGTTACTTTTTCTAACTCCATCGTTGCAATTTCTAACCCACGGGCGCACCCAAGACAAACAGTGATTCGCTGGTCCGGGGAGAGGGTGCCATGCCGAAGATGATTTTCGTGAACCTCGCAGTGGCCGATGTGCCTGCGGCGACCCGTTTTTACGAAGCGATCGGATTCGTGAAGGACGACCGTTTCTCGAACGATCGCGGGTCGGGCATGACGTGGTCGGAAACCATCCACGTCATGCTGCTCGACCGCGACTTCTACGCGACCTTCACCCCCAAGCGGATCATCGACGCGAAGACCGAAAGCGGCGTGCTGCTGGCATTGTCGTTCGACGATCGTGCCGCCGTCGATGCGATCACCGAAGCCGCGCTGGCGGCGGGAGCACGCGAACTGCATGATCCCGAGGACGAAGGCTTCATGTACAGCCGCGCGTTCGAGGATCTCGACGGCCATGGCTGGGGTCCGTTCACCATGGACCTCGCCGCCGCCGAGGCGGCCCATGTCGATGGTGCGGCGTGACCCGGCCGGTCGTCACCGCCTTCGACTGGGTGCCCGATTTCGCGCAGGGGCAGGTCCGCGACCTCCGCGTCCGCTGGATATTGGAAGAGGCGGGCCAGCCTTACGACGTCGATTATCTATCGCAGGGTGCGCAGAAGCGCCCCGATCACCGTGCCCGGCAACCCTTCGGACAGGTGCCGACCTATCAGAATGGCGATCTGACCCTGTTCGAATCGGGCGCAATCGTGCTGCACGTCGCCGAACGACATGGCGTGCTGCTGCCGAACGATCCGGCCGCGAAGGCGCGGGCGATCGAATGGCTGTTCGCCGCGCTCAACACGGTCGAACCCCCGATCATGGACCATGCCATCGCCACCTTGTTCGAACGGGACGAACCCTGGTCGAAACCGCGCCTGCCCGCGGTCGAGGCGCGCATCGCCGAGCGGTTCGGCGAGGTCGCGACGCGGCTGGGGACACGCGAATGGTATGATGGCGACTTCGGCATCGGCGACCTGATGATGGTCGCGGTGCTGCGGATCATGGATGGCAGCGACCTGCTCGCCGCCCATCCAACCCTGGTCGCCTATGTCGAACGGGGCACCGCCCGCCCCGCCTTTCACCGCGCGCTTGCCGCGCAACTGGCCGGCTTCACCGGCGAACCGCCTGCCGGCTATGCCGAATGGGCCGCCAAGGGAGACTGCGCATGACCTATATCGACGGGTTCGTGACCCCGGTGCCGCGCGCCAGTCGCGCCGCCTACGAACAGCATGTCGCGGCGGCGGCGGCGATCTTCGCCGATCTCGGCGCGGTGCGGCTGATCGAATGCTGGGGCGACGATGTGCCCGCTGGCAAGCATACCGACTTCGCACGATCGGTCGCGCTGACCGAAGACGAAGACGTGCTGTTCAGCTGGATCGAATATCCCGACCGCGCGACCCGCGATGCGGCCGGGGCGGCGATGATGGCCGATCCGCGCATGGAGGCGCTCGACATGCCGTTCGACGGCAAGCGCATGATCTATGGCGGCTTCGATGGCGTCATGGTCAGCGGCGACGGCGGCGCGCCCGGCTATGTCGATGGCTGCCTGACCCCGGTCTCCGCGACGCAGCGTGATGCCTATATCGCGTTCGCCGCCGAATCGGCGCAGGTGTTTCGCGATCACGGCGCGCTGCGCGTGGTGGAGGGCTGGGGCGACGACGTGCCCGCCGGCAAGCAAACCGACTATGCCCGTGCCGTCGACCTGCAGGATGGCGAAGTCGCCTGCTATTCATGGATAGAATGGCCGTCGAAGGACGCCCGCAATCGCGGTTGGCAGGCGGTGATGGCCGACCCGCGCATGGTCGATCGCGAAATGCCGTTCGATGGCCGGCGCATGATCTACGGCGGCTTCTTGCCCATTTTCGACCAACGCATGGGAGCAGGCGCATGAACCGGCAGGGTGACTTCATCTGGTATGAATTGCTGACCAGCGACTTCGACGCGGCGGCCACCTTCTATGCCGACGTCGTGGGCTGGCAGGTGCAGGATTCGGGGATGCCCGGCATGGATTACCGCCTGTTCGTCGCCCCCGACGGCGCGATGATCGGCGGGCTGATGGCGATGCCGCCGGAGATGCCGGCACCGGTCTGGCTCGGCTATGTCGCTGTCGACGATGTCGATGCCGCCGCTGCCGATTTCATCGCGGCCGGCGGTACGCAGCACATGGCCCCGACCACCATCCCCGGCGTCGGCCGCATCGCGATGCTCACCGACCCGCAAAACGCCGCGCTCTATCTGATGCGCAGCGCAAGCGACGCGACCAGCACCGTCTTCCAGGCCGCCGATCAGGCGACGCCGGGGCATTTCGTCTGGAACCAGTTGATGGCGCCCGACCCCGACCGCGCCATCGCCTTCTATGTCGACCGGTTCGGCTGGCGACAGGAAGGGTCGATGCCGATGGGGTCGTTCGGCGACTACAAATTCCTGCTGTGCGGCGACGTCGCGATCGGTGCGGCGATGGGCATGGTGCCGGGCGGACAGCCCGGCTGGCAATATTCGACCCATGTCGCCGATATCGACCATGCGGCCGACCGCATCACGGCCGGCGGCGGCACCATCCTGCAAGGGCCCGACCAGATCCCCGGCGGCAGCTATTCGATCGTCGCCACCGATCCGCAGGGTGCCCGCTTCGGTCTGGTCGGTCCGCGGCGATGAGCAAACTGCAACTGTGCCTCGTGGTCAACGGCCGGGCGGAGGAAGCCGCACGCTTCTACGCCGCGACCTTCCCCGACAGCGCGGTCGGGCGCATCCACGCGGCCGCCGCCGACTTTCCCGGCGGCAAGGCGGGGGACGCGCTGGTCGTCGAATTCATCCTGCTCGGCCAGCCCTGTTTCGCGCTCAACCACGGCCCGCCGACGCCCTTTTCCGATGCGATCTCGTTTCAGGTGCTGACCGACGATCAGGCGGAGACCGACCGCTACTGGGACGCGATCGTCGCGGATGGCGGACAGCCGCGCGACTGTGGCTGGTGCAAGGACCGCTTCGGCCTGTCGTGGCAGATCACGCCGCGCGCGCTGATGGCCGGGATGGCGGATCCCGATCGGGCAGCGGCCGGGCGCGTCATGCAGGCGATGATGACGATGCAGAAGATCGACATTGCCGCTATCGATGCCGCTCGCAGCGGAGAGAACCGATGACCGAACACGAACTGGCGATCGAACGCCGCATCGCCGCCCCCGTCGACGCGGTGTGGCAGGCATGGACCGAACATCTCCCCAAATGGTGGGCCCCGCGCCCCTGGACCACCGACCTGATCGCCCTCGACCTCGTCCCCGGCGGCCGGTTCGCGACGACGATGCGGGGGCCGGCGGGTGAGGAAATGACCGGCGAAGGCGTCATCCTAGAGGCGGTCCCGTACGAACGCGTCGCCTTCACCAACGCCTTCGCCCCCGGCTGGATACCGCAGCCGCAGCGGCTGGCCTTCGTCGGCCTTTTCACCTTCGAAGCCGATGGCGACGCGACCCTCTACCGCGCCGCCGCCCGCCACTGGGACGAAGAAACCGCGAAGATGCACGCCGAAATGGGCTTCGAAGGCGGCTGGGCCATGGTCGCGCAGCAATTGGAGGCGGTTGCGGTCAATTTCGCGTGACGGCACTGTCGTAGCCTTCACCCACCCGTTTAGTTCGAGCAGCTTCGAGCGAAGTCGAGAAGCGTCTGTCGAGAACCGTCCGCCTGGGGCACCCCCTTCTCGACTGCGGTTCTCGACAGGCTCGAACCTGTGCTCGAAGCAAACGGGGAGAGGTTTAAGGAAGCGGCCCTCGCTCACGCAAACGCCGCCGCCCCCTTCAACTGCTGATACGCCGCGATCACCTTCTGCAACGCCGCCTCATGCTGCCGGTCACCGCCGTTGCGATCGGGGTGATAGCGCCGCACCAGTTCCGAATAGCGCTGGCGCAGGCCGGTCCGGTCGACATCGATGTCGAGCCCCATGACCTTCAGCGCCGACCGGTCGGCGGGGCTGAGCGACCGCCCGTCCCTGCGCTCGGCCCGGTTCACCCGCGCGTCGCGGAACTTCGCGCCGATCGCATCGAGCGGGTCGGCGAAATCGGCCCATGCCGGCCCCGGATCGACACCGGCCCGCGCAAAGGCGCGCGTCTCGCGGTCCCAACCGGCATAGGGGCGCTGCGCGTCGGTGATCTCCTCGGCGGTCATCCCCGCAAAATAGTTATACCCGGCATTGAACGCGCGGATATGCTCAAGGCAGAACCAGCGATAGGCGTTCGGCCGTTCGCCGCCCTGCGGTGCACCCTCGACCGGCGGCGCGCGAAATTCGCCCGCGTCGGTGCATCCGGGCACCTCGCACGGCCGGCCATTCGCCTCGACCCGCCCGTGGAACCGAGCATTGGGGCGATCCTTGCTGATCTTCTCGCGCGCCACGCGACTCCCTCTGGCAAAAGGGGCTATATAGGCGCGATGACCGACACCACCACCTTGCCGCTCGCCGATCTGATCGCCCGGCGGCTCCACGACGCCCTGTCCCCGACCCAGCTGGTCGTGACCAACGACAGCCACCACCATGCCGGCCATATGGGCGACGATGGCACCGGCGAGAGCCATTTTTCGGTCGACATCGTCGCGGCGGACTTTGTCGGCCAGTCGCGCGTTGGGCGGCAGCGGATGGTCAACCGGGCGCTTGCCGACCTGCTGGCCACCCGCATCCATGCGCTGGCGATTCGCGCCCGCGCTCCGGGAGACGGCGATTGAGTTACGACCTCTGGTACTGGCCGACGATACAGGGCCGCGGCGAATTCGTCCGCCTCGCGCTGGAGGGGGCCGGCATCGCCTATCGCGACCGTGCGCGTGAGGATGGCGTGGAGGCGATGCTGGCCATGCTGGAACGGCACCCGCGCCCGCCCTTCGCCCCGCCCTATCTCTCGCTCGACAATTTCGTCATCGCGCAGGTCGCCAACATCCTGCAATATCTGGGCGAACGCCATGGCTTGAGCCTGTCGAGCATCCGCGACCGGCAATGGGCCAATCAGTGGCAGCTGACCATCGCCGACCTCGTGACCGAAATCCACGCCGTCCATCATCCGGTGGCGACCGGCGACTATTACGAAGATCAGCAGGCGGAGGCGTTGCGCGCCGCCCGGCAGTTCCGGTCCGAACGCCTGCCCAAATTCCTGACCTATTTCGAAGACCTGCTCGGCGAGAACAACGATCCGTGGGCGATCGACCATCGCTGGACCTATGTAGACACCTCGCTGTTCCAGCTGGTCGAAGGGTTGCGCTACGCCTTTCCTAACCGGATGAAGGTGCTCGAACCCGGCCTGCCCCGGCTAATCGCGATCCGCAACGCCGTCGCCACCCTGCCCGGCATCGCCGACTATCTTGCCAGCGACCGGCGTATACCCTTCAATCAAGACGGAATTTTCCGCCACTATCCCGAACTGGACGCCGATTGATGGAAAACGATCGCTTCTTTCTGCAGACGATCCAGCCGATCACCCACGACCTTGGCGGGTTCAAGGTCCATCGCACCCTGCCGACGAAGACGCGGACGATGGTCGGCCCGTTCATCTTCTTCGATCAGATGGGCCCGGCCGAACTAGACCCGGGTCAGGGTATCGACGTGCGCCCGCACCCGCATATTAACCTGTCGACCGTGACCTATCTGTTCGGCGGCGCGATCGACCATCGCGATTCGCTCGGCACCTTTGCCCGGATCGAACCCGGCGCGGTCAATCTGATGACCGCCGGCCACGGCATCGTCCATTCGGAACGCTCGCCGGACGACGAACGCGCCGGCGGCCCGCTGCTCTCGGGCATCCAGACATGGCTGGCGATGCCCGAGGACCGCGAGGAAATGGACCCGGCGTTCGAGCATGTCGAGGCCGATCGCCTGCCGATCGTCAGCGGCAGCGGCGCGACCGCCCGCGTCGTGATGGGCGACCTGTGGGGCGTGTCGGCCCCGACCACCCAGTACGCCGCGACCATCTATGCCGACATCATCCTCGAATCGAACGGCGCGATCCCGATCGATGCCGGTGCCGACGAACGCGCGCTGTATCTGACGCATGGCGACGCGGCATTGGACGGCGTCACGCTCGACCCGATGACGCTCTACGTGCTGCGCCCCGGCATCGCCGCGACGCTGCGGTCGTCGTCCGGCGCGCGGGTGATGCTGTGCGGTGGCGAGGCATTCACCACCCCGCGCCATGTCTGGTGGAACTTCGTGTCCTCGCGCCGCGACCGCATCGATCAGGCAAAGGCCGACTGGAAAGCGGGCAACTTCCCCAAAGTCCCCGACGATGCCGAGGAATTCATCCCGATCCCCGAAATCCCCAAGACGGTCAGCTATCCGTGACCGCGATGCGTCGCATCGCGCTGTCGACCGGCGTGTCGCTCGACGTCGCGGTGGCGGGCGATGCGGGCGCGCCAGCGATGATCTTCCTCCACGGCTTCCCCGAATCGCACCGGACGTGGCGGCACCAGTTCGCCGAATTCGCGCGCGACCATCACGTCATCGCCCCCGATCAGCGCGGCTATGTCCGTTCCGACAAGCCGGCGGCGGTGGCGGACTATTCCCCCGACCGCATCGTCGCCGACCTGATCGCGCTCGCCGATGCGCTGGGCGTCGACCGGTTCACGCTGGTCGGCCATGACTGGGGCGGCGCGATCGCGTGGATGGCGGCGCTGCGCCATCCCGACCGGATCGAACGCCTCATCATTCTCAACGCGCCGCATCCGCTGGTCTTCCAACGCTCGCTGTTCGACGATCCCGAACAGCGCGCCGCCAGCCAGTACATCACGAAATTCCGCGACACGTCGATCGATCGCGGGCTGATCGGCAGCGGCCTCGAACATTTCTTCGCGACCGGTTTCGCCAAATTGGTCACCCGCGCCATCGCCGGGCCGGAAAAGGCCGCCTATCTCGACGAATGGTCGCAACCCGGCGCGATGACCGCGATGCTCAACTGGTACCGCGCCTCGGCGATCATCGTCCCCGCGCCCGGCGAAACCCCCGGGCGCCCGGCATGGATCGACGCCCCCTTCCCCCCGGTCACGCAGCCGACGCTGGTCGTGTGGGGCCTGCGCGACAAGGCGCTGTTGCCGGTGCAGGTCGAGGGGCTGGAGGCGGTCGTGCCCGACCTGACGGTGGTGAAGGTCGATGCCGGCCATTTCGTGCCATGGGAGGCACCGGAGGCGGTGAACCGGGCGATCAGGGGGTGGTTGCGCTAACGATCCCCAGAACTGCCCCCAACCGTTCGTGCTGACGGGGGCGACGCCGGCCACCCGGAAACGCTCGGCGTCGGCAACCCCCACCGTTCGTGCTGAGTAGGGACTGAGCGAAGTCGAAGGCCCGTATCGAAGCACTTGGTCAGCGGTCCTTCGATACGCCGCTTCGACAAGCTCAGCGGCTACTCAGGACGAACGGTCTGGGAAGCACGGCGAGGAAAGCCAAACTTCCCCACATCCACCCCGTTCAGTTCGAGCAGCTTCGAGCGAAGTCGAGAAGCGTCTGTCGAGAACCCGCCTGCTTGGGGCACCCCTTCTCGACTACGGTTCCCGACAAGCTCGAAGCAAACGAGGGCGGAAGGGTCGAGGGAACGCGAGAACCTACCCCCGAACCACCTTCGCCACCGAATCGAGCAAGCCATTCACGAACCCCTTTTCGCGCCGGTCGTAAAACGCATCGGCGACGTCCAGATACTCGCTGATGACCGCCGCCACCGGCACGTCCGGCCGCGCCAGCAATTCGTACGTGCCCGCGCGCAGGATTTGCCGCATCGGCTTGTCCAGCCGGTCGAGCGTCCACCCGGTCGACAGCTTCGATGCGATCATCGCGTCGATCTCTTCGCGGCGGGCATCGACGCCCTTGACCACGTCGTCGAAGAACTGGACGTCCGCCTCGGCATATTCGACGCCTTCGATCGTCGCGCCCAACCGGTGCTGGTGGAATTCGTGGAGCAGCGCCGGGATCGGCGTCGCTTCCATCTCATGCTGGTACAGCGCCTGAACGGCGGCCAACCGGGCGGCGGCGCGTGCCTGACGGGCACCGCGCGGGCGGGAATTCTTGCTGGTCATAAGCGCCGCCCCATAGCCGCTGTCGGCCGCCCAAGTCGAGGGGGCGCTTTCCTACAGCCCCCGATGGTGCCAGCGTCGCCGCGCTCTTTGAACCGTCCGCCTGTCCACCGCCCATGGTCCGACCGCCGCACGAATGCGTGGCGAGTGTGACTTTTGTGACCTTTGGCGGATTTCCGCCGTTTCGGAGCCCCGGTACGATGCATCGATCGACGCGACCACACCGTTCGTCACCCCGGACTTGATCCGGGGTGACGGGTCGTCAAACGCGTCTCTTTACAACCGGATCGCCACCGACTTCGCGTGCGCCGGCAGCCCTTCGGCCCCGGCAAGCGTCACCGCCGCCGGCCCGATCTTCGCCAGCGCCGCCGCGTCCAGCCCCAGAAAGCTCGTCCGCTTCATATAGTCCAGCACCGACAGCCCCGACGCGAACCGCGCCCGCCGTCCGGTCGGCAGCACGTGGTTCGGCCCGGCGACATAATCGCCGACCGCCTCCGGCGTGTACCGCCCGAGGAACACCGATCCGGCATGGCGCACCGCCCGGAACAGCGGTTCGGGATCGCCGACCGCCAACTCCAGATGCTCGGGCGCGAGCCGATCGACCAACGGGATCGCATCGGCCAGCGTCGGCACGATCACGATCGCGCCGTTCGCATCCCAGCTCGCCCGCGCCACCTGTCCGGTCGCGAGCTCGGCGATCTGGCCGTCGACCGCCTTGGCCACCCGGTCGGCAAAGCCGGCATCGTCGGTGAACAGGATCGACTGGCTGGTCGGATCATGCTCGGCCTGGCTCAGCAAGTCGGCGGCGATCCATTCGGGGTCGTTCTGCCCGTCGGCGACGACCACGATTTCGGACGGGCCGGCGACCATGTCGATGCCGACCACGCCGTATAGCTGGCGCTTCGCCTCGGCGACCCACGCATTGCCCGGCCCGGTCACGACATCGACCGCCGCGATCCGGTCGGTGCCATAGGCGAGCGCGGCGACGGCCTGCGCCCCGCCGATCCGCCACACTTCGTCGACCCCGGCCAGCGCGGCGGCGGCCAGCACCAGCGGATTGACCTCGCCCTTGGGCGTCGGCGTCACCATCACGATCCGATCGACCCCGGCGACCTTGGCCGGCACGACGTTCATCAGCACCGACGACGGATAGGCCGCCCGCCCGCCGGGGACATAGACCCCCGCCGCCGCCACCGCGCTCCACCGCGCGCCCAGCCGGACACCATCGGCATCGACCTCGTCGCGATCCTCGGGCCGCTGCTTCGCGTGATAGGCGACGATCCGGTCATGCGCGAGTTCCAGCGCCGCGCGCAGGTCGGGGTCGAGGCCCGCCAACGCCGCATCGCAAGTCGCTCGCTCGATACGCCAGCCGGTCGCATCCGGATCATGGCCGTCGAACTTCTCGGTAAATGCCCGCACCGCCGCATCGCCGTCGTCGCGCACCGCGCGCAGGATCGCGGTCACGTCGCGCGCCACGTCGCTGTCCGCCTCGCGCCGGGCATCGACCAGCGCCGCGAAGTCGGCGGCGAACCCTGCCGCGCTCGTATCCAGCCGGATCATGGCGCCACCGCCCGGCGGAACGCATCGACCAGCGGCACGACGGCCCCACGCGTCTTGAACGCCGCGCGATTGACGACCAGCCGCGACGTCACCTCGGCAATGGTTTCGACCTCGACCAACCCATTCTCCTTCAGCGTCCGTCCCGACGACACCAGATCGACGATACGCGGCGCGAGGCCCAGCACCGGGGCCAGCTCCATCGCGCCGTTCAGCTTCACGCACTCGGCCTGAACGCCCCGCGCCGCGAAGTGGCGCTGGGTGGTGTGCGGATATTTGGTGGCGATGCGGACATGGCTCCACCCGCGCGGATCGTCGGTCGCCGCGAGGCGCGCCGGTTCGGCGACCGAGATGCGACAATGCCCGATCTTCAGGTCGACCGGTGCGTACAGCTCCGAATAGTCGAACTCGGCCAGCACGTCAGACCCGACGATGCCCAGCTGCGCCGCGCCATGGGCGACGAACGTCGCGACGTCGAACGCACGCACCCGGATCAGGTCGATATCGGCGCGGTCGGTGCGGAAGCGCAACGCGCGGCTGTCGGGATCGCGGAACGCCGCTTCGGGCACGATGCCGGCGCGCGCGAGCAGCGGCATGGCTTCTTCGAGGATACGCCCTTTGGGCACGGCGATGATGATGGGGTCGGTCATGGGCGACTGGCGCTTTACTTGGGGCGCACGGCGGGCGCAACACGCGCCCCATGGCCGATGAACCGACGAATCGCCTCGCCTTTCGCCAGCAGGCGGCGTTCTGCGCCGCGATGGCGGCACCGATCACTGCCCGCGTCTGCGAAGCGCTCGCCACCGCGCTGACCCGTGACAGCCGGACCGGGCGGCGGGTGCTCGACTGGCCGGGCGATGCGATCCCCGACGCGCTGCCGCTGCGGCTGGTCGGGGGGCTGCATGCGCTGGCCCGGAGCGGCATCGATCGCGATCTGACCGCGCTGTTCGCTGGTGCCGGCGAGCCGAACGCGATCCTGCGCCAGGCGCTGGTCGAGCATGACGCGCTGCTGCTGCCATGGCTCGACGGCCCGCCGCAGACCAACGAGCCGATGCGCTCGGGCGTGCTGATGGCCGGGCTGCTGGCGGTCGCGCAGCGGCACGGTCCCGTCCTCGACATTCTCGAAATCGGGTCGAGCGCCGGCCTCAACCTGCTGATCGATCGCTACCGCTTCGATCTGGGCGGGGTGCGGGTCGGCCGCGCCGACGCCCCGGTCGCGATCGTCCCCGATTGGCGAGGCACCCCGCCCCCGGAGGTGCCGATCCGGATCGAACGGGTGCGCGGCGTCGATATCCAGCCGCTCGACGCCACCGACCCCGCGGTCGCGACCCGCCTGTCGGGCTATATCTGGGCCGACCAGCCCGAACGGCAGGAACGGCTGGCGGCGGCGACCGCGATGCTGCGCGCCGACCCGGTCGATCTGGTCGCGGGCGATGCCGTCGGCTGGCTGCGCGATCGCCTCGCCGAACCGCAGGCGACCGGCGTCACCCGCGTGCTGATGCACTCGGTCGTCTGGCAGTATCTCGGCGACGACCGTCGTGCCGCGATCCGGACGATGATCGCCGATGCCGCCGCCGTCGCCACCACCGACCGCCCGCTCGCCTGGGTCCGGATGGAGCCCGATCGCGTCCTGCAACGGCAGGAGCTGATCGTGCAGAGCTGGCCCGGCCATGGCGAACCGCAGATGCTCGCCACCGCCCATGCCCATGGGGCGTGGATCGCCGCGACTTGACCGAGGCCGACTTCCTCGCCGCGCTGCGCACCCTGCCGCTCCACCCCGGCGCACACGGCCTGACCGACGACGCCGCCCACCTCGGCGACCTCGTCCTGACCAAGGACATGATCGTCGCGGGCGTCCATTTCCTGCGCGACGATCCGCCGGCCGACGTCGCGTGGAAACTGGTCGCGACCAACCTGTCGGACCTTGCCGCCAAGGGCGCGGTGCCGGTGGGCGTGATGCTCGGGGTTCCGATCGGCGACGACGTGTGGGACCGCGCGTTCCTCGCCGGCTTAGACGACGTATTACGTGCGTTCGACTGCCCCCTGCTCGGCGGCGACACGGTGACATTGCCCGCCGGCAGCCCCCGTTTCCTGTCGCTGACAGCGCTCGGTCGCAGCGGCCGCGCCCCGCGCCGCGACGGCGCGAAGGCGGGCGATGCGCTCTGGGTGACCGGCACGATCGGCGATGCCGGCGCGGGCCTCGCCATCGCGCAGGGCGCGGCGGGGCCGACCACGCTGCTACACCGCTACCGCCGCCCGATCCCACGCCTTGCCGAAGGACAGGCGCTGGCACCACTCGTCCACGCGATGATGGACGTGTCCGACGGCCTGCTGATCGACGCGGCCCGCATGGCGGCGGCAAGCGGGCTGGCGGTGACGATCGACCTGGCGGCAGTGCCGCTGTCGTCGGACTTGCGGGCGTTCGGCCACGACACGCTGACCGCCGCCACGGCGGGCGACGATTACGAACTGCTCTTCGCCTACGATACCACGCCGCCGGTAGCAGCGACCCGGATCGGGACATTCGCCGTCGGCACAGGCCTGTCACTCGTAGATGCAGGCCACCCCGTCCCTCTCCCCAATCGACTAGGCTACCAACACTAAATCCTCCCCGAACCGGGGAGGAATTAACGGTTGCCTCCCCCGCCCATCGGCATAAGCTGCCCCGCTTCCAAGGGGTTCGACCCGACGAGACAGCCGGGCGGCCCCATGCAGGAGGGGTTGCGGATGACGATAGTCTATCTGGCCATGGCGTGTGGTGCGCTGGCCGTGTTGTACGGTTTGTTCACGAGTATGCAGGTGCTGCGCGCCTCGCCGGGCGACGCGCGGATGCAGGATATCGCCGCCGCGATCCAGGAGGGGGCCAAGGCCTATCTGGGTCGCCAGTATCGCACCATCGCCATCGTCGGCGTCATCGTCGCCATCATCCTCTTCCCCACGCTCGGGCCGCTGTCGACGGTCGGGTTCCTGATCGGCGCGATCCTGTCGGGCGTCGCGGGCTATGTCGGCATGGAGATTTCGGTCCGCGCCAATGTCCGTACCGCAGAGGCCGCGCGCGGCTCGCTGCAGGGCGGCCTCACCATGGCGTTCCGCTCGGGCGCGATCACCGGCATGCTAGTCGCCGGGCTCGGCCTGCTCGCGATCTCGGGCATCTTCTGGTACCTCGTCGCCATCGCCGGCCACGGTCCGGGCGACCGCGAAGTCATCGAGGCGCTGACCGCGCTCGCCTTCGGCGCATCGCTGATCTCGATCTTCGCACGGCTGGGCGGCGGCATCTTTACCAAGGCAGCCGATGTCGGCGCCGATCTGGTGGGCAAGGTCGAGGCCGGCATCCCGGAGGACGACCCCCGCAACCCAGCCGTCATCGCCGATAACGTCGGCGACAATGTCGGCGACTGCGCGGGCATGGCCGCCGACCTGTTCGAGACTTATGTCGTCACGATCGGCCTGACGATGGTGTCGATCGCGCTGCTGGTTCAGGCACCGCCCGCCGAACTGCTGCGGCTGATGGCGTTGCCGCTGATCGTCGGCGGGGTGTGCATCGTCACCTCGATCCTCGGCACCTACATGGTCCGGCTGGGGCGCGGCCAGTCGATCATGGGCGCGCTGTACAAGGGGTTCTGGACCACCGCGCTGCTGGCGGTCCCCGCCATCTGGTTCGCGGCCAGCTGGGCGCTGGGCGATCTCAACGCCGTGATCGGCGGCGCGGGCTTCCTCGATCCCGGCGGCGATACGCTGACCGTCGAGGGGGCGCTGGGGGCACAGGCCCCGGTCGCCGGACAAAGCTTTACCGGCATGGACCTGTTCTGGTGCATGATGATCGGCCTCGCGGTAACCGCCGCACTGGTGTGGATCACCGAATATTACACCGGCACCGCCTATCGCCCGGTCAAGTCGATCGCAAAGGCCAGCGTCACCGGTCACGGCACCAACGTCATTCAGGGCCTGGCGATCAGCCTCGAATCGACTGCATTGCCGACGCTGGTGATCGTGATCGCAGTGATCGCGTCGTACCAGCTGGCCGGCATCATCGGCGTCGCCTTCGCCGCCACGGCCCTGCTGGCGCTCGCCGGCATGGTCGTCGCCCTCGATGCCTATGGCCCGGTGACCGACAATGCCGGCGGTATTGCCGAGATGGCGAACCTTCCGGAAGAAGTCCGCCGTCGTACCGACGCCCTCGACGCGGTCGGCAACACGACCAAGGCGGTGACGAAGGGCTATGCGATCGGCTCCGCCGCGCTCGCCGCGCTCGTCCTGTTCGGGGCGTACACCACCGACCTGAAGCTGTTCTTCCCCGACCTGACCGTCGATTTCTCGCTGTCCAACCCGTACGTCATCGTCGGGCTGCTGCTCGGCGCGCTGCTCCCCTATCTGTTCGGGGCGTTCGGCATGACCGCGGTCGGCCGTGCGGCGGGTTCGGTGGTCGAGGATGTCCGCGCGCAGTTCGCCGCCGATCCCGGCATCATGGCCGGCACAAGCCGTCCGAATTACGGCCGCACCGTCGATATCGTCACCCGCGCCGCGATCCGCGAGATGATTATCCCCTCGCTCCTCCCCGTCCTGTCCCCTGTCGCGGTCTATTACATCATGACGTGGGTCGCCGGACAGGCGCAGGGGTTCGCGGCCCTCGGCGCGATGCTGCTCGGCGTCATCGTCTCCGGCCTGTTCGTCGCCATCTCGATGACCAGCGGCGGCGGCGCATGGGACAATGCCAAGAAATATATCGAGGACGGTAATTACGGCGGCAAGGGATCGGAGGCGCACAAGGCGGCGGTGACCGGCGATACCGTCGGCGATCCGTACAAGGATACTGCCGGCCCGGCGGTCAATCCGATGATCAAGATCACCAACATCGTCGCGCTGTTGCTGCTGGCGGCCCTTGCCGGACATACCGCCGGATAGGTTCCTTTGATCGATTGCGTCCCCCGTCCGCCGCGTTAGGATCGACGGCGGATGGGGGCGTCCAGTCTTGCCGGAACAGGTGCGCGGGGGGCGCATCCCGGCCGCCCCCGAACAGGGGGGTTCATGCGGTTCGTTGCGGCCATCGGCCTTGTCCTTGCCACCGTCGCTCCGGCACAGACGCCGCCGCCTGCGGACAAATCTGCCAAGGTCGATGCGGCCAAGGTCGATCCCGCCACGCCGGTCCCGATCGAGGCGTTCGCCGAACTGCCATCGATCGAATCGCCCAAATTGTCGCCCGACGGCACCCGCGTCGTCGCCAAGAGCGCGATCGGCGGCAAACAGGTGCTGGTGCTGTCGCAGTTGAGCGGCGATGCCCGCAACGTCGGGCTCGGCACGCCCGAGGATACCGACATCAACTGGTGGCGCTGGGTCAATGACGACTGGCTGATCGTCGGGCTGGGTACGCAGCAACTGCTCTACGGCAACGAATATTACGTCACCCGCGTGCTGAGCGTGAAGGCCGATTTCAAGACGACCCGTCGGCTCGACTGGGATAAATCGGGCCTGCGCGCCGACGACGTGCTGTGGGTCGCGCATGACGGCAGCCCGCGCATTCTGCTTTCGCGTCAGACGGGGATCGAAAACGAATCCGACTTCAACCCGACCGTGTTCGAAGTCGACGTATCGACCGGCAAATCGCGCCGCGTCGCCGATGGCCGCCCCAACGTCTATAGCTGGTATGCCGACGGACAGGGGCAGGTCCGTGCCGCCTATCAATATAACGACCAGTCGCGGCGCTCCGCGCTGCTGTACCGTGCGAACAATACCGAAAGCTTCCGTGTCATCGCCCGGCGCGAACGCAAGGACGACGACGGCCTGACCATCCCGATCACCTTCCGCACCGACGGCAGCGCGATCGCGCTGGACGACGAAGGCGGCTTCACCTCGGTCTATCAGGTGTCGCTGCCCGACCTCGCGCTGGAGAAGAAACTTTATTCGCTCGAGGGGTACGACGTCGACGGCATCATCGACAATGCCGACGAAAACGACGTCGCCGGCGTGACGGTGACCGAACGCTACGGACGGACCACATGGTTCGACGAGAAGTTGAAGACACTGCAAACCGACATCAACGCCTCGATCGGCGACCGTCGCGCGCGGATCGTGTCGTGGGACCGCAAGCGTGACAAGTTCCTGGTGGAGGTCGCGGCAGCCTCGCAACCCGGCGGCCTGTATTACTGGGACAGCGCGTTCAGCCGGATGCAGCGTATCGCGTGGAACAGCAAGACGTTGCAGAGCCGCCGCCTCTCGCCGGTCAGCACCATCCGCTATGCCGCGCGCGACGGAACCTTGATCGAGGCGGTACTGACCATGCCGCGCCACCGACTGAACCAGAAGAACCTGCCGCTGATCGTCCTGCCGCATGGTGGCCCGTCGGCCCGCGACAGCGAGGGCTGGGACTGGTGGACGCAATATCTGGCCGAGCTCGGCTATGTCGTGATCCAGCCCAATTACCGCGGATCGTCGGGCTATGGCACTGCCTTCGCCCGCAAGGGGGCCGGCGAATGGGGCCTGAAGATGCAGGACGATCTGAACGACGCGGTCACCCATCTGGCGAAGGAAGGGATCGCCGATCCCAAGCGCGCCTGCATGGTCGGTGCGTCCTATGGCGGCTATGCGGCGATGCGCGCCGCCCAGCGCGACGGCAAGTTGTACCGCTGCGCGATCAGCTATGCCGGCGTGTCCGATCTGGCAGCGCTGCGCCGCTATGACAGCCACTTCCTGAACGGCCGCACCATCGGCGACTGGCTGCGCAGCCAGGCACCCGATTTCCAGACGGTCTCGCCCCGCTTCCACGCCGCCGACTTCTCGACGCCGATCCTGCTGATGCATGGCAAGGTCGACAAGCGCGTGCCGGTCGCACAGTCGCGGATGCTTGCCGCCGAACTGAAACGGGCCGGCAAACCCTATCGCTATGTCGAACAGCCGCTCGGCGACCATTTCTTCTCCCGTGGCGAGGACCGGCTGCAATTTTTGCAGGAGATGACCGCGTTCCTGAAGGAGCATAACCCGGCCTGACTGGGCAATCCCCCACCTACCGTCACCCGAAGGCTAGACCCGGGGTAACGTGCGAGTGCGGACCACCCGCACCTTGCGCCCGCCCGGCACCGCGCCTATTTCCGTCCAAACTACGACGACCGGCCGTGTCAGCCACGGGTCCGGCCGTTCGCGCTTTCCTTTTTTATGGTTTGCGCCTATGGGGACCCGCCCGGTTCCGGTGCGCCCTTATTCACGAGGTATTTGTTTGGCGAAGGAAGAACTTCTCGAAATGCGCGGCCAGGTGGTCGAATTGCTGCCCAACGCGATGTTCCGCGTCCGGCTCGAGAACGATCACGAAATCCTCGGACACACTGCCGGCAAGATGCGCAAGAACCGCATCCGCGTGCTGGTCGGTGACGAAGTGCTGGTCGAACTGACCCCGTATGACCTGACCAAGGGTCGCATCACCTACCGCTTCAAGTAAGCGGACCCCGCGTGACCGGACCTGCGGCCATGCGCCTGATTCTCGCCTCGACCTCGCCCCGCCGCCGCGACCTGCTGGCGCGGATCGGCGCGGTGCCCGATCGCGTCGAGGCACCCGATATCGATGAAACCCCGCTGAAAGGCGAATTGCCGCGTCCCTATGCGCTGCGCCTTGCCGAGGCGAAGGCGCGCGCGATCGGTCCGGTCGAGGGTGCGGTGGTGCTGGCCGGCGACACGACGATCGCGCTCGGTCGCCGCATCCTGCCCCCCGCCACCAGCGAGGACGTGCAGCGCGAGCTGCTCGGTCTGCTGTCGGGGCGTCGCCATCACTGCCTGTCGGCGGTATGCGTGCTGATGCCCGACGGACAGGCGCGCATTCGCATCGCCGATACGATCGTCGCCTTCAAGCGGCTCGAACCGCGCGAGATCGACGCGTACGTTGCGTGTGGCGAAGGGTTGGGCAAGGCGGGCGGCTATGCGATCCAGGGCCGGGCAGAGGCGTTCGTGCGCTTCCTTTCCGGCAGCCATTCGGGCGTGATTGGCCTGCCGCTCTTCGATACCCGCGCGCTGCTCGAAACCGCCGGCGTTGCGCTTGGCTGACTGGATCGTCGAGCGCGGCATCGGTGAAGTCCGCGCCGCGCGCATCGTCGACGGCGACATTGTCGAGGCCCGGATCGAACCCGATGACGCATTGCGCGCGGGCACGATCGTCGCCGCCCGGCTGGTCCGCCGCCTGCCCGTCCGTAACGAGGGAATCGTCGCGTGGGACGATGGCGAGGCGCTGTTGAAACCCCTGCCCCGTACGGTCACCGAAGGCGCGACCTTGCTGGTCAAGATCACCCGCCCGGCCCTGTCCGAACCCGGCAAGCCCAAGCGCGCCCGCGCCCGTCCCGCCGCGCCCGACGCGCAACCGTGCGACGGTCCTTCGATCGCGGACCTGCCCGGCGCGCGCCTTGTCGGACCGTTCGATCGCGATCTTCTGGGTGATGCCGGCTGGCCGCTGCTGATCGAGGAAGCGACCACCGGGCACGTCGCCTTTCCCGGCGGTGCGCTGTCGATCGCGCTGACCCCGGCGATGACGCTGATCGATATCGACGGCGACCTTGCCCCCGCCGCGCTCGCCAACGCCGGTGCGCGGGCGGCGGCAGCGGCGATCGCCCGGCTCGATATCGCCGGGTCGATCGGCATCGACCTGCCGACGGTGAACGATAAGGCCGTCCGGCAGGCGACTGCCGAAGCGGTCGATGCCATCCTGCCGCAACCGTTCGAGCGCACCGCCGTCAACGGCTTCGGCTTCCTGCAGATCGTGCGGCGGCGGTCGCGTGCATCGCTCCCCGAACTGTTCGCCCATGTGCCTGCCCATGCCCGCGCGCTCCTGCGACAGGCGGAGCGCACCGGCGGCAGCGGCGAACGGACGCTGGCCGCGCATCCCGCCGTCGTCGCGGCCGTCGCCGCCCGGCCGGACTGGATCGCGGCGGTCGAACGCACGCTCGGCGCATCGCTCGCCTTGCGGGCGGAGAGCGGCCTCGCCATATCCGCGGGCCATGTCCAGGCCCGCTTCCCGTAACCGCTGCCCGCTGTGTTCGGCTCCGACCGATCCGGCCTTTCGTCCCTTTTGCAGTCGCGGCTGTCGCGACCGCGACATGCTGAACTGGATGGGCGAAGGGTATCGGATCGCAGGTCCCGCCGCATCTTCCGACGAAAAATCGGAAACCGGGCTGGACAGCGACGATTCGCGCGGCTAACAGGCCGGCTCTTCCGGTCACCCGGACAGGCCCAGGTAGCTCAGTTGGTAGAGCATGCGATTGAAAATCGCAGTGTCGGCGGTTCGATCCCGTCCCTGGGCACCACTCCCTACATCGTTGTTCTGACCGGATAAATCCGGGCTACCATTACCTGTGACCAATTCCGGGTTGAGGTAATGCCTCGACGTCGCCGGCCGGTCGCCGATACTACCCGCTTGCGCCGCTTCACGACGGACGCAGCATGGTCCTGCAGCTTCTCTGGGACGAGCCGGTCGGTGCCCGCCGGAATGCACCGTCAGTGTGACCGGTCCTGCCCAGTGCAATGACAAGGATGCCGGCGTCATCCGTAACCAGGGCTGACGGTGATCGCGATCCCCGCTAGATCAAGCGGCGACCGACTACCCCCTGCCGATACCGGCATTTCGACTGGAGACCATGATGACCATCGGCGGATCGACCCCGGCCACGGAACTTGCCGCGATTCGATCGGTCGCCCCCGCCCCGGCGATTACCGCCACCGAACGCGCCGAACGGATCGAGCGCGCGCGTGCCCGGACGGCCGAGGCCGGTGCCGACGCGCTGCTCGTCCATACCGGGGCCTCGCTCGACTATTTCACCGGCATTCCATGGGGTGCCAGCGAGCGCATGGTCGCCTTGCTTCTGCCCGTCACCGGCACCCCGCGCATCGTCTGCCCGGCTTTCGAGCGCGGTACGCTGGAGGCCGACCTGACCATCGCCGCCGACCTGCTGCTGTGGGAAGAGGATCAGGACCCGACCGCGCTGGTCAAGGACGCGCTGCCCGCCGGGGCCACCCTTGCCATCGACCCGGTGCTCCCCTTCGCCTGGGGGCAGAAGCTGGCCCGTCACGGCCTGACGCTGACCGACGGCGCGCCCGCGATCGACGGCTGTCGCATGGTCAAGTCGCCCGCCGAACTTGCGCTGCTGCAAAGTGCCAAGGACATGACGCTGGCGGTACAGGCCGCCGCCGCCCGCATCCTGCGTCCTGGCATCCTCGCCAGCGAGGTCGTCCGCTTCGTCGACGAAGCCCATCGCGCGATCGGTGGCGGCGCTTCCTATTTCTGCATCGTCCAGTTCGGCCGCGCCACCGCCTTTCCCCACGGCCTGCCCGGCGACCGCGCACTGAACGAAGGCGAACTGGTGCTGATCGACACCGGCTGTCGCGTCGGCGGCTATCACAGCGACATCACCCGCACCTATGCTTTCGGCCCGGTCGGTGACGACGTCCGCGCGATCTGGGACATCGAACATGCCGCGCAGGCCGCCGCCTTCGCCGCCGCCGCGCCGGGTGTGCCGGCGCAAGCCGTCGATGCCGCCGCCCGTGCGCTGCTGGTGCGGAAGGGCCTCGGCCCCGATTACCGCCTGCCCGGCCTGCCGCATCGCACCGGGCACGGCATCGGCCTGTCGATCCACGAACCCGCCTATCTGGTGCGCGGCGACCCGACGCTGCTGGCGCCGGGCATGTGTTTTTCGAACGAACCGATGATCGTCGTTCCCGACCGTTTCGGCATCCGGCTGGAAGATCATTTTCACGTCACCGACACCGGCGCGGCATGGTTCACCGAACCGCAGCCGTCGATCGACCGCCCGTTCGGATGACGCCGCTGATCGCGCTGCTGCTGGCGACGGTCGCGGTGCCATCGGCTGCCGCGCCCGGCCGCTATGCGGGGACGACGATCGGACCGCCACCCGCCGACCTCCGGCTCGACCGCTTCTACCAACGATATGTCGATGCCGGCGGCGTGCCGGTCGTGTCGTCGGCGAAAGTGCCCGACGACGCGCTGCTGTTGGCGCGCGACATCGCCATCGCGATGCTGGCCGATCGCCCCGACCTGCGCCGCTGGATGGCGGCGTCGGGCTATCGCGTCGCGATCATCGCCCTGACCGAGGGGCTGATCGATCTGCCCGAACAGCGCCACTGGACCAAACCCGCCGCCGACGATCCCCGCCTGACGCTTTGCGAGCGCAAACACTATGTTGAGCGGATCGGACGGCTGAGCGACCGCGATTACTGGAACAATCGTGCCCGCGGCATGGGTGGGCCGTTGACCACCGCCCCGGCCGAAAACCTGCTCGGTACGCCGGGCACCTGGTATTATGGCGAGAACACCTTCGTCCACGAATTCTCGCACGCCATCCTCGCCGCGATCCGGCAACGCGACACCGCGCTCTATGCTGCGGTAGAGCGTGCCTATGCCACTGCCATGGCGCGGGGGGCGTGGCGCGGCGAATATGCTGCGACGACGGTCGACGAATATTGGGCGGAGGGAACGCAGCTCTGGTTCAATACCAACCGCCTGATCGTCGTCGATGGGCAACGGCTGCTCAACGACGATGACTTGCAACGCTATGACCCGACGCTCTACGCGCTGTTGGCGCAGGTCTATGGCGACCGCCACCGCCTGCCCGGCGACGTCTTCTACCGCCATCCCGCGCGCGTACCGCCCGGCGATCCGCCCAGGGCGACGGCGGAAATCTGCTGAAGATGCCGCCGGTCGGCGCGTTCAGGGCAGCGGGTACGGCCCCTTGCCCTTGTCGGCGATAAAGCGGTCGACCCGCGCATCGATCATCGGCAGCGGCACCGATCCCAGGCTGAGCATCGCATCGTGGAACGCGCGATAGTCGAACCCCTCGCCCAGCGCCGCCTGCGCCTTCGCCCGCGCGTCGAGGAACGCCAGCTCGCCCATATAATAGCTCAGCGCCTGCCCCGGCCATGCGATGTAGCGATCGACTTCGGTCGTGATCTCGTGGTTCGACAACGCGGTATTGTCGCGCAGGAACGCCTGCGCCTGCGCGCGCGACCAGCCCTTGGAATGGATGCCGGTATCGACGACCAGCCGGGCCGCGCGCCACATCTGATAGCTGAGCATGCCGAACAGGTCATAGGGGGTCTCGTACATCCCCATATCCTCGCCCAGCGCCTCGCAATACAGCGCCCAGCCCTCGCCATAGGCCGAGATATATTCGTTGCGGCGATATTCGGGCAGGTCGGTCAGCTCCATCGCGAACGGCATCTGGAACGCATGGCCCGGCGCGCTTTCGTGCAGCGTCAGCGCCGGGAGCGAATACAGCCCGCGCGACGGCAGGTCATAGGTGTTGAGCAGATAGATGCCCGGTCCGCCCCGCCCACTGGTGTAGAATGGCGCGATGTCGGGATCGACCGCCTTGATCGCGAACCGCATCCGCGGCAACCGGCCGAAATAGGTCGCGGCCTTGCCGTCGAACGTCTTGGCGATCCATGCGGCGCGGTTGAGCAGATCCTGCGGCGTCTTTGCATAGAATTGCGGATCGGTGCGCAGGTGGTTCAGGAACGACGGCAGATCGCCCTGCCACCCCACCTGCGTCATCACCGTCTGCATCCGTGCGCGGATCTTCCCCACCTCGCGCAGGCCGGTCGCGTGGATTTCCTCGGGCGGCAGGTCGCGGGTCACGAACTCGCGTACCTTCGACCGATAATAATTCCGCCCGTCGGGCAGGTCGTACGCCGCCAGCTTTTCCTGCGCCCGCGGAATATATTCGTCGCGCAGGAACGCCATCAGCGTCGCATGCGCCGGCACCACCGCCTGCGCGATCACCCGCTTCGCCTCGGCCCGCAGCGCTGCCTGCCGCGCCGCCGCGATGGTCGCCGGCAGCGTCCGGAACGGCGCGTAGAAGGGCGACGCCTCCCCCGCGCCTGCTTCCACGACCGCACGCACCCCGGCATCGCGTCCTTGCAGGGTGACGCGCGGCGGCGTGAAGCCACGCTTCAGTCCGGCGCGCATGTTCGCGATCTGCTGATCGAAATAGCGCGGCACGCTGGCCAGCTGCGACAGATAGAGCCGCAACGCCGCCTCATCGCGGTAATTCTCGCGCGCCATGCCGGCCAGATCGATCCAGAAGCTGGTGTCGGCGTTCAATGGCTTTTCGTAATCGCGAAACTGCTGCCGGGCGAGCAACGCAGCGATCTGTGCGCGATAGACGGTATAATCGTCGCGGGCGGCCGGCCCGAGCGTCGCCGGATCGATCCGGTCGAGCGCGGCCATCGTTTCGGTCCAGCGCTGCGTCATCCGCGCCTGCGCCGCCGGTCCGACATCGGGCAGCGTCGCATTCCGACTGGTCGGTGAATCCTCGCCCGGACCGGTCAGCGTCTTGCGCCACGCATATTCGCGCTCGGACCATTGCCGGAGCGCCGCGTCGGCCGACGCGGCCGGTGCGGTGGCGACCGTCGTCGTCGCCCGCGCGGACACGGGTGCCGCGATCGAGAGCGCCAGTGCCAGCGTGATCTTCATGCCCTGTCCCCCGTAACGTCGTCGATGTCGCGCAGCAGCGCCCGCGACACCCAAACTCCCTCGCGCTCGCTGACCGGACGCAGCGCGTGGCGACGCGCCCCCGACACGCGCGCACCCTGTGCCTCGATCGCGGCGAACACCGCCTCGGCACGGGCCATCTGCGCTGCGGCCTCCGCGCCCAGAAACCCGGCGGGATCGAGCGCGAGGATCAACTCGCCGCCCAATGGCGATCCCTTGCGCCCCGCATCCCAAGCGATCGACTCCGCACTGGTCAGGTCACCGATCAACGGTCCGGCGAGCAGTTCGACCATCAGCGCCAGCGCCGATCCCTTATGCCCGCCGAACGTCCGCATCGCCCCGGCCAGCACCGCCGCAGCGTCGGTCGTGTCGCCGCCGTCGGGCGCATGGCCCCAGTCGGTCGGCACCGGCCGGCCCGCGCGGCGATGCAGTTCGATCTCGCCGCGCGCCACCGCACTGGTCGCGAAATCTAACACAAACGGCGCGGCACCGGCGCGGGGCCAGCCGAACGCGATCGGATTGGTGCCGAACACCGGCTGCGTGCCACCGGCCGGCGCGACCCACGCGTGGTTCGACGTCACCGCCAGCGCGACCAGCCCATGTTCGACCAGCGCCTCGACCTCGGGCCACAGCGCGGCGAAGTGGACGGCGTGGTTGATCGCCAGTGCCGCGATCCCGTTCGCGCGCGCCGCCTCGACCAGCGCATCGCGACCGGTCTCGAACGCCAGCTGGGCAAAGCCGCCTTTCCCGTCCACCCGCACCACGCCCGCCGCCCGTCGTTCCAGCACCGGGACCGCATCGGGCACCACCACGCCGCTTGCGACCGAATGCGCCGCGACCAGCAACCGGTACAGGCCGTGCGCGCCGCAGCCGTCGCGCTCCCCGGCGACGATCGTCTCGGCGACCGCCGCGACATGCGCCGGGGCCAGCCCGACACGGGCAAGCGTCGCGCGGGCATAGTCGCGCACCTCGGACAGGGTCATGCGGACCTGCGGCTCGCTCACGCGGTGGCACCCGCCTTCGCAGTGAACAGCCGGACGCCGAACACCGGCCCCGCACTGTTCTTGTCATGCGGCACGAAGCGCACCTTCACCTGTTTCTTGCCCTTGGTCAGCGGCTCGGGCACCGGGTAATCGACGTCGAAGAACGCCCCCGGCCGGTCGGCGTCGAGCGTCTGGGTCGCGATCCGCTGATTGTCGATCAGGATGTCGAAGCTGCGCTTGCGCTCATCGCCCCAATAGGTCGCCTGCAGGACCAGCGGCCCGGGCTTCACCGCCATGGCGAATTCGAAAAAGCCCCCGGTGCGCGCATCGCGCCCGTTCCGCCCGCGATAGACCAGCGGGTAGGAAATCTCGGAGGTCAGTTGATGGTCGCGCTCGGGCTGCATCTCGCCCAGATGCATCACGTCGACCGACCGCGCCGCCAGATCCTTCTGCCGCGCCTGTTCGGCAAGGAAGCCGGCTTCCTCGACCTTCCACTGCGCATCGGTGAACCGCTTGAAATAGACGGCCGAGCGGCGATCATATTGGCGATAGAAGGGGACGAAGCTCAGGTCGCCGGGCCGGATCAGCCCGCGCGTCGCATATTGCGCATCCTCGCCCGCCACCGGCACGAACCCGGCGAGCAGGTCGTCGCCGACCATCGATGGATCGGGCTTGTCCCATTCGCCATCGGCACGCCCGAGGTCGCCGGCCAGCACCAGCGGCCCGCGCAGTACCGCGATCGTCTGCGCATCGCCCGGCGTCGCCTCGATCCGCAGGTCGAGCGGCAGGCGGATCGTGACCGCATCGCCTACCTGCCACCGCCGGGTGACGATCGCATAGCCCCCGGCGGAGGCCGCCTCGACCGGTTTGCCGTTTACCAGCAGCTCGCGCCCCTTCGCCCAGCCCGGCACGCGCAGCGCGACCGGGAAGGTGCCCGCCTTGCCGAGCGATGCAAAGGTCAGCGTCGCCTCGCCCGTGAACGGATAGCCCGTCTCCAGCGCCAGCGTCGCGTCGCGCGCTTGCCACGTCGCGTCGGCGGGGATGTAGAGGTTGACGATCAGGGTATCATCCCCGGTCCAGAAGATGCCCTCGCCGTGCTTGGCATGGCTTTCCATGCCGGTGCCGACGCAGCACCAGAATTCCTCGCCGTCGCGCGCCGAATAGTCGCGCTTCGCCCCGGTCATCAGCGGCGTCATGTAAGTAAAGCCGCCATTCACCGGCTCCTGCTGCGCCATGACATGGTTCAGATGCGCGCGTTCGTAGAAGTCGAACAGCGCCCCGTCGGGCTGCCACGCATACAAATGCCGGGTCAGCTTGAGCATGTTGTAGGTGTTGCAATGTTCGCAGGTCTGTTCGGTGATGTGTTGCGCGATGGTATCCGGCGCGCTGAAATATTCGCGATCGGCATTGCCGCCGATGACGTAGCTGTGATGGCGCGTCACCTGCTCCCAGAAAAAGCGCGCGGCGGTCGCCTGTTCGGGCTTGCCGGTGATCTCGTGCAGCCGCGCCAGTCCGATCAGCTTGGGCACCTGCGTATTGGCATGGAAATTCGCCAGCTGGTCACGCTTCTGCGTCAGCGGATCGAGGTTGCGCTTGTCATAGATCCGCTCGGCCAGCCGCAGCCAGCGCGCGTCGCCGGTCCGCGCGTGCAGTTCGGCGAAACTCTCGTTCAGCCCGCCATATTCGCAGGCGAGCATGACCTGCACCTGATCGTCGCTCAGCGCGGCGAACACCCGGTCGATATAGCCGCCCAGTCCGATCGCGATCGCCATCGCCTGCTCGTTCGCGCCGATATGGTCGATGACGTCGAACAGCCCGGTGTAGAGCTTGTGCCAGTTGTAATAGGGCACCCAGCAGCCGTTGAGGTCGAACCCCGCCGAGCGGATGTCGCCGCGCATGATCTCGGGGAAGATCTCCTTCCCGTCGACGACCGTGCCGTCCTTGCGCTTGCGGGTGAAGCCCGCGACATAGCCGTCGCCATGGGCCGCCTGACACCGCGCCAGTTCGCCGATGATATAGGTCGCGCGCGCCACGCAGTCGGTGCAGCCGGTCTGGGCATGGGTCAGCGCCAGCCCCGACAGATAATGCCCCAGCGTATGGCCGGCGATGGTGTCGCTTTCCCACCCACCATAGACCGGTGCCTTGGGCGTCATGCCGGCGAACTTGTGGAAATTGTGGAGCAACCGGTCGGGCGACAACCGCAACAGATAGGCGCGGTTCACCTCGACCGCGCGCGCATAGTCGGACGGGCGCAACCGCACCGCCGACAGCGGAAACGGCTTGGCCGTTGCCGGCAACGCCGCCATGGTGCGCGCCGCCGCCGGCAGCGCGAGCATCGGTAATGTCGCGGACGACATCAGGAACGCACGACGACCAACCAGCATTTCCATCTCCCAAGAATATTGTATACGATAGGGCAAGATGGGTCGGAGTCAACCGATCGGTTGCAGGCAGGGGCAGGGTTATGCGGCGATACACGGTATATCTGGGCAGCGTAGCATTGGGCACGATGTTGTCGCTGGGGGCCAGCGCGATGCTGACCGCCGCCCCCGCGCCGGTGCGCCATGCCGCCGGCACGCTGACGCTCACCCTCGATCCCGCCAGCCAGACGCTGCGCACCCTCTCCCCCGCCGCCGAACCGGCGTTCGATTTCGTACCCAGCGGGCGGGCCGCGACGCGCAAGGGCGATGGCTTCAACCAGATCGGCGATCTCCACCTGCGCGTCCGCAGCGCTGGCGGCACGTGGCGCGACTTCTCCTCGGCGCAGCACCGCGTGCCCGTCCGCGCGCTGCCGGCCGCCGGCACCGTGATCGCGCGCGCCGACATGACCGCGACGATGGGCGCGGGGTTCCCGCTCACCGTCGAGCGCACCTGGCTGCGTGAGCGCGGCACGCCGGTGCTGCGCTTTACCCTCGTCAATCGCGGCACCACGCCGGTCGAGGTCGGCGCGCTGGGGATGCCGATGGTGTTCGACAACATCATCACCGATCGTTCGCTGGAACAGGCGCATGCGCAGGCGAGCTTCGTCGACCCGTATATCGGCAACGACGCCGGCTATCTTCAGGTCACGCGCCTCAACGGGAAGGGGCCTGCGCTGCTGGTCGTACCCGATGGCCGCACCCCGCTCGAACAATATCGCATCCTCGACGATGCGCGGCGGAAGGGCGCGGGCAGCGTCTTCACCGATCGCACCCCGCGCCAGCAGACGTTCGAGGGCTTTTACGACTGGATGGTCGCCAGCGCCGGAATAGCCGACAAGGGGCAGCCATGGAACCCCGCAACCGGCTTCACGCTCGCTCCGGGCGAGCGCCGGACGTTCGGCGTGCGGCTGATCGCCGCGCCGTCGATCCGCGCGATCGAACCGACGCTGCTGGCCGAGCGCCGGCCGGTCGCGATCGGCTTTCCCGGCTATGTCGTCCCGACCGACAGCCCCGCCGACCTGTTCGTCCGTGCCGCGCAGCCGGTGCGCGACGTCGCCGTCACCCCCGCCGATGCGCTCACGCTGACCCGCGTCGCCGGCCCGGCGGGCTGGAACCGCTGGCGCGTCGCCGGCACCGGCTGGGGCCGGGCGCGGGTCGCGATCACCTATGCCGATGGCAGCGTGCAGAGCGTCCATTACTACGTCACCAAGCCGCTCGCGCAGGTCGCCGCCGATCTCGGCCGCTTCAGCACGACGCGGCAATGGTTCGACGACGCCGCCGACCCCTTTCACCGCGCGCCCGCGATCCTCACCTATGATCGCGAGGCGAACCGCATCGTCACGCAGGATCAGCGCGTCTGGATCGCGGGGATGAGCGACGAGGGCGGCGGCGGCGCATGGGTGGCCGCGACCATGAAGCAGCTCGACCATCCCGATGCCGGCGAGGTCGCCAAGCTGGAGCAAATGGTCGACGAAACCGTGCTCGGCCGGTTGCAGATGGTGAGCGGCGGGGTGAAGAAAAGCCTGTTCTATTATGATCCCAAGGCGTTCGGGTCCTATTACGACAAGGGCATCGACTGGTCGACCTGGGCATCGTGGGACAGGAAACAGGCCGACGATCTGGGCCGTTCGTATAATTACCCCCATGTCGCGATCGGGCATTGGGTGCTGTATCGGCTCGCACGCCATCACGCCGGGCTGGTCACCCGCCACGACTGGCGCTTCTATCTCGCCATGGCCGCGCGCACGACCGTCGCGATGATGCGCGACGCGCCGCATTATGCGCAATTCGGGCAGATGGAGGGCGAGATCTTCGTCGAGATCCTTACCGACCTGAAGCGTGAGGGGCTGACCGACGACGCGCGCGAGGTCGAGGGATTGATGAAGGCGCGCGCCGATCACTGGCGGACGCTCGCCTATCCGTTCGGCAGCGAGATGGCGTGGGATTCGACCGGCCAGCCCGAGGTCTATGCGTGGATGCGCTATTTCGACCACCCGCGCGAGGCGGCGGTCACGCGCGAGGTGATCCTGGGCTACGACCCGACGATCCCGCACTGGGGCTATAACGGCAATGCCCGCCGCTACTGGGACTTCCTCTACGGCGGCAAGGTGAAGCGGATCGAGCGTCAGATTCATCACTACGGCTCTGCCCTGAACGCCGTCCCGTTGTTCGACGCCTATCGCCGCGATCCGGCCGATCTTCATTTGCTGCGCGTCGCTTATGGCGGGTTCATGGGCGGGATCACCAATGTCGACCGCGAGGGCTTCGCCTCGGCGGCGTTCCACTCCGAACCCGATATGATGCGATGGGACGCCTATACCGGCGATTACGGCATGGGCTATTTCGGCCATGCCTATGCCGCCGCGACCTATCTGGTGAAGGACCCGACCTTTGGCTGGCTGGGCTTTGGCGGTATCGCGCGCGAGGATGGCGGGGCGATCGCGATCGAACCGCGCGACGGGGCGCGGACCCGGCTGTTCATCGCCCCCGCCGGACAATGGATCACGCTGGCGGCGGGAACGATCGCGCGTGCCCGCTGGCTGCCGGCAACGCGCCGCATCGAACTGACGCTCGACCCGGCGACCGCGACCACACCGACCGCGCATCTGTCGGTCGAGGCACCGGCGGGCGGCGCGGCCTATGCGATCGACAAGGGTGTGGAGGACCGGGGGTTCACGACCGTCGCGCTGTCGTCGACCGCCACGACCTTGACCCTGTCCCCGCGCTAGCCACCACCGTCATCCCCGCGGAGGCGGGGATCCAGAACCTCTGACGACTGCGACTCCATCGCCGGACCTGCGCGTCTGGATCCCCGCCTTCGCGGGGATGACGGATGGGGTATGCCTACCGCGCCCCACCCAGCGCGCGCAGGAAGAAGTCGTATTCGCGCCGTTGCCCATAGGCGACCGGCCCGGTCGACCGGCCGGCGGAATGTTCGCCGTTGGGGACGACCAGCAGTTCGAAATCCTTGTCCGCACGGATCAGCGCGTCGACGACCTGCATCGTCGACGCCGGATCGACGTTCGAATCCTGCTCGCCGACCACCAGCAGCAGCTTGCCCTGCAACTTGTCGGCATGGACCACGCCCGACGCCGCCAGATAGCTCGCATCGACCGGCCAGCCGAGCCATTGTTCGTTCCAGTCGATCTTGTCCATGCGGTTGTCGAAACATCCCGCGAACGCGACCCCGGCCTTGTAGAAATCGGGATGGAACAACAGCGCGTTGAGCGTGCTCTGCCCGCCCGCCGAGCCGCCATAGATGCCGACCCGTGACAGATCGACCGACGCGTCCTTCGCCGCCAGCGCCTTCATCCACGCGATCCGGTCGGGAAAGCCGCTGTCGGCCAGATTCTTCCACGCGACGTCGTGGAACGCCTTCGACCGGTTGGCCGTGCCCATGCCGTCGATCATCACGACGATGAAGCCCAGATCGGCGATCTGCTGCATCCCCATCGCCTTGTCACCGCCCGAAAAGCCGCCGAACGGCCAATAGCCCTTCGGCACGAAGCTGTCGTGCGGCCCGGCATAGATGTTCTCGATCACCGCATAGCGCTTGCGCGGGTCGTAGTCGCGCGGGCGCACCACCAGCCCGTAGATGTCGGTGGTGCCGTCGCGTCCCTTGGCGACGAACGGTTCGGGCGGGCGGTAGCCGGCGGCGGTCAGCGCGCGCACGTCGCCGCGCTCCAGCGTCGCGATCACCGCCCCGCTGTCGGCATCGCGCAGCTCCGCCACCTCGGGCACGTCGGTGCGCGAATGCACGTCGACGAACCGCGTGCCGTCGGGCGAGAAGCGCGCCTCGTGCGTCTCGTCGCCGGTCGTCAGCCGCGTCAGGTTGCGCCCGTCGAAATCGATCCGGAACCAGTGTTTGTGATACGGGTCCTCGCCCGGGGTCACCCCGCCGGCCGAAAACCAGATGCGCCGCGCATCGTCATCGATGCGGGCGATATCGCGCACGACCCAGCGTCCCCGCGTGATCGGCCGCACCCGCCCGGTCGCGCCGTCGACCCAATACAGATGCCGCCAGCCGTCGCGCTCCGATGCCCAGATCAGTTCGCGCCCCTCGCCCTTCACGTCGTGCACGAAGCGGCGTTCGTTGAAGATGAAGGTCTTCGCATCCTCGCCGATGACGGCACGCGCCGTGCCGGTCGCGGCATCGACCGCGATCACCTTCGCCTGCTGAAACCCGCGCCGCAGATACTCGAACGCGAAGCTGCGGCCGTCCTTGCGCCACTGGATATTGCCCAGTTGCCACGGGTTCGGGAACAACGCGTCGGACACGTCGATCCGTCGCCCGGTCGCCGCCTCGAAGAGCACCGGCCGCTCCTGATCGATCGCATCGCCGGGCTTGGGATAGAGCTGCTCGGCCAATTTGGGCTGCACCTGCCCCACCGGCGACGACACCACCCGCGTCACGATCCGGCGATAGCCGGGCCGCACCCGGTACAGCGCCAGCCATTTGCCATCGGGGGACCAGACGAGCGTCTCGGGATCGTAGAAATCGCCGGGACTACCGTCCTGACTGCGCCACGCCTCCGCACCGCCGTTCGCGCCGCGCACGACCAGATTGTCGTCGACCACCAGCGCCTCGCGCGCGCCGTCGGGCGAGCGCTGCGGCACGTTCAGCGCCGGCACCTTCAGGTCGCGCACCACCCCGAACCCACGCGGTCGCCGGCCCGGTTCCTCGACCGGCGCGCAGACATAGTCGGTCAGCGTGCAGCGCCATGGCGCATCATCGATCGCGAAGCGGATCGCGCGCCGCGCGCCTTCGAAATCGAAATGCTCGAACGGCAGCCGCAGTGGATCGACCGCCTGTCCCTGCGCGTTGGCGAGACTCTTCGCCATCGCCGCTGCGTCGAACGCCGCCGACTTGGCACGCGTAGCGGTATCGACGTCGACGAACGCGAACCCGCCCGCCACCGTCTTGCGATAATGGAAATGCCGTCCGTCCGCGTCCCAGTCCGCCGGAAAGGCGATGTCGCGCGTCAGCCACTGCCATTGGTCGCGCAGCGCGATCGACTGCGCGACCCGGGGATCGGTCTGTGCCTGCACCGGCCCTGCCAACAGTGCGAGCGCCAGCAACAACCGCTTCATCGTGCCGCCTCCAGCGTGAACGTCCAGTCGATCGGGCGGAGCGGCACGCGATAGCGCATGTGCGGCCGCCCATCGGTGCTCCATCCGGTATCCCCGCCGACACCGCTCTGCGCGACGTCGATCAGCAGCGTACCGTCGCCGTGCGGGCGGATGTCGCTGCTATGCGCCTTGGCCGGCGGCTTCTCCATCAGATCGGCATAGGGAAAGGGCAGCGCGTTCACCGCCAGCGGCCGGTCACCGGTCACCCGCACCCCGGCCCCGTCGGCACCAGTCACCGCGATCCAGCGCACGTCCTGCTTGGTCCCCGATTCCTGCGGCCGCGCATAGCCATGATATTGCTCGGCCAGCGTGCCGGCATATTCGCCGACCAACGCCGCGGTCTTGCGATCGGCATAGCTTTCCCACGGCCCGCGCCCGTACCAACGGATGCGGTCGAGCGACGGCGGCGTCCGGAACTGCATGCCGATGCGCGGCGGATCGGGCAGGTCGTCGCGCAGCGGCACGAACCGCACCGCCGCCCGCGCCACGCCGCCGCCATCCATCGTCCAGCGCGTCGTGACCTTCACCGATCCCACGCCCATGTCATGGCGAACGACGATCGCGTCGCCTTCGATCGCGATCGCGTCCAGCCGCCGGTTATTGCTGAACTGCTCCCACATGCGGTGGCTTTTGGTCATGCCGGTACCGACGTCGTTGTCGGTCGGCGCGCGCCAGAAATCGGGCGCACCGCCGCTCAGCAACGTCGTCCGCCCGCGCGCATAGCGTCGGACCAGCCCGGTCGCCCGGTCGATCTCCAGCACCGCATCGCCCGCCGCCAGCCGCAGGACGTCGCCGCCATCGACCGGTGGCGTGCTGCCCCGCGCCGCGGCCAGCGGACGCGTAGGCGACAGCGCGAATTGTTCGTATCCGACGATATGCCCCGTCGCGACCAGCGGGATCGCCCCCGCTTTGGCCCGCGCGCGCAGCACCAGCATCCGTTCTGCCCCGGCATCGCGCGCGGGCGGCAGCGTTAGTGAGAGCGGCGCGCGCTGCCCCGCCGCGACGGCCGGCATCGCCACCCGCCCCGTCGCAACCGCGCGCCCGTCCTCCAGCACCGCATAATCGAGCGTGAAGCGCGACAGGTCGATATGGTCGTGCCGGTTCAGCACGACGAAGCCGTCGCCCGCCCGCGCGAACGCGATCGGGGCATAGACCTTCGCCATCTCATAATATTCGGGATCGGGCGTCCGGTCCGACCGGATGACGCCGTCGCCGACCGGGCTGTCGTCGCCGTCAGGAACGAAGTCGCGGCCCTGCGCCCAATAGTCGCGCCCCGCCGCGTCCTTGCGCACGATGGTCTGATCGACCCAGTCCCACACGAACCCGCCCTGCAATTTCCGGTGGGCGCGAATGACGTCCCAATAGTCCTGAAAATCGCCGAGGCTGTTGCCCATCGCATGGGCATATTCGCACAGGATCAGCGGCTGGGTGAATTCGGGCCGTTCGGCATAATCGACCATCTTTTCGACATCGTCGTACATCGGCGCGAAGATATCGACATAGGCATTGGTCGGGTGCCGCCACCCACTCATGCTGTGCCCCAGAAAGCTGACCAGCCGGGTGTCGTCGCGCGCCTTCACCCACTTCGCCGCCGCCTCGAAACTGGTGCCGACGCCGGTCTCGTTGCCCAGCGACCAGAAAAGGATCGAGGGGTGGTTCTTGTCGCGCTCCACCATCCGTTCGACCCGGTCGAGATGCGCGGCCTTCCATTCGGGCTTGTAGCCGAGCAGCGTGCCCTCGAAATCACCGCTCTGCTGCGCCTGCGACAGATAGCCGTGACTCTCGATATTGGCCTCGTCCATCACGTACAGCCCGACCGCATCGGCCAGTTCGTACAGGCGCGGGTCGTTGGGGTAATGCGACGTGCGGACCGCGTTGACGTTCGCCGCCTTCATCAATTCCAGATCGCGGCGCAGCGTCGCTTCGGACACGATCCGGAAGGTGTGCGGGTCATGTTCGTGCCGGTTGACGCCGCGGATCATGATCCGCCGGCCGTTGACGCGCACCTCGCCATCCTCGATCGCGACCGTGCGGAATCCGATCCGGCGTTGCGTCGCCTCGATCACCCGCCCCTTCGCATCGAGCAGTTCGACAAGCAGCGTATAGAGATCGGGCGTCTCGGCGCTCCATGCCCGCACCGCCGGCACGTCGCCGGTCAGCCGGACGGTGCGCTGCGCATCCGGCACGCCCTCGCGCGTCAGCACCGCCCGCCCGCCATCGAGGACGCTCGCCCGCACCCGCACCGCTGCGTTCGCCCCCGCCACCGCGACGTTCAGCGCCAGCGTGCCGTCGCGAAACCCGTTCGCCAGCCCGGCACGCACATCGATGTCGCGCAGGTGCGTCGCCGGCGCGGCATACAGCGTCACGCTGCGCTCGATCCCGTTGACGCGCCAGAAATCCTGATCTTCCAGATAGCTGCCATCGGCATAGCGATACAGTTCGATCGCGACCGTGTTGCGCCCCGGCCGCATCGCCGCCGTCACGTCGAACTCGGCGGGCAGCTTCGAGTCCTCGGAATAGCCGATCCGCTGCCCGTTCACCCATAGATAATAGGCCGCACCCGCCGCCCCGATCGTCAGCAGCATCCGCCGCCCGGCAAAGTGCGCCGGCACCGTCACCTCGCGGCGATATGATCCGACTTCGTTCAGCCGGTGGTCGATCCGGGGCTGGTCCATCGGAAACGGATAACCCGATCCGACGAACACCGGCGTCCCCTGCCCCTGCGCCTGCAGGATGCCGGGCACCGCCACCGTGCCCCAGCCGCCGACGTCATAGTCGGGCCGTTCGAAGCCGACCGGCCGCGTTTCGGGGGTCGCCGATCGGTGGAACCGCCACTGGCCGTCCAGCGACAGGTGATAGCGCGATCGCACCGGATCGTCGCGCAGCGCCTGCGCCCGCGTCTCGAAGCCGTCGAACGTCGCGTGCATCGGTTCGGCACCGATCCGGATAACCTCCGGCCGCTCCCATTCGGCCGGCGCCGCCGTCTGCGCGGTGGCGGTCGCGACCGCCAGTGTGGACACCAGCACGGCAAGCGCGACACGACCGATCATTGCTTTTTCTCCCTTGCCCGGTGGCCGATACCGCAGGGGCACCGGCCACCGGTATCCTTCCTCAGAATTCGGCCGAAAGACCGACGAAGAAGGTCCGTCCGGCGACGTCGTACACGCCGGGATAGGTGTTGCCGTTACCGAAAGACGCCAGCACGCCCTGCGCGATCGCCGGCGGATCGCGGTCGAGCAGGTTGTTGACGCCGATGCGCAGCGCCA
Organism: Sphingomonas sp. Leaf62; assembly: GCF_001421915.1. Taxonomy (NCBI): domain Bacteria; kingdom Pseudomonadati; phylum Pseudomonadota; class Alphaproteobacteria; order Sphingomonadales; family Sphingomonadaceae; genus Sphingomonas; species Sphingomonas sp. Leaf62. Next base: position 216,044 of record NZ_LMLN01000013.1, read on the forward strand.
CATCCTTCATCACCGTCGCGCTGGCCGCCAGATCAAAATAGTTGGCGACCGGCAGGCGCGAATTCACGACATAGGTCGATCCCTGCAGGTTCTCATCATCGGTGTTGAACGAGTTCTTCGTCGCCCCGATGTAGCGCCAGTTGAGCGAGATCGAACCCTTGCCGTCGGTGGAGGTCCAGGTGAAGCGCGCCTGGTGCCGCCACTCCGGGCTCGGCTGTCCGCAGGTGCCGCCGAACAGGCCCTTGCAGTCATAGGAACCAAGACCCGGCAGCGGTTCGGTCGTCAGGTCGAGCAGCCACGTTCCGACCATGCTCACGCTGAAATCGCCGAGGGCGGTGTCGACCCCGTAGTTTACCCCGAGGTCGAGACCGCTGGTGGCGAGCGAACCGGTATTCTGCGTCGTCGAGGTGACGAAGCCGGCAGTCGTCGCGTCGCCGCCGAACAGCACGCCGTTGCGCGGATTGCGGTTGAACAGCGAACAGAAGAACGGATCGCCGGTCGCGATGCACTGGCTGATCGTCAGCGTGACCGGGATCACGCCGATATAGTCCTTCACCTTGATGTTGAAATAATCGACCGACAGCATCAACCGCTTGGCGAAGCGCGGGGTCAGCACCAGCCCGGCGGTGTAGGTGTCCGCCTCTTCGGGGCGCAACGCCTGGTTGCCGCCGAAGAAGCCCGTGCACTGCTCGCTCGGGCATTCGATGATGTTGCCATATTGCGCGGCGGTGACGCCGGTATTCTGGCACTGCTGCAACGTCGCCGCCGGGCTGGTGCCGGAGCACGGGTCCTGCGTCGTCACGTTGCCCGGGCTTTGCGCCCCGAACAGTTCGGAAATATTGGGTGCCCGGATCGCGCGGTTATATCCGCCGCGCAGGCGCAGGTCGCGCGACGGTGCCCAGGCGATTTCACCCTTGTAGGTGGAAATGCCCTTGTCGCTGGTGCTGTAGTTCGAGAAGCGATAGCCGCCGGTCAGCGACAATTCCCTGAAGAACGGCCGGTCCTCGACGATCGGCACCCGGACTTCGGTGAACCCTTCGGTCACGTTGAAACCGCCCTCGATCTCCTTCGTGCCCTTGGCGAGCGCCAGCGCGTCGGCCCGGAATTCGAGCGATTCACGACGATGCTCGACGCCGAAGACCGCGCCGATCCCGCTATCGGCCCATGGCAGCTTCACGCCATATTCGCCGCCATCGACGGTCAGCGTGCCCGACAGGACCGTTTCCTTGTCCAGCCCTTCGGTGCTGGTCGGCGCATAGACATAGGCGAGCGCCGCCGCGGTCGGCCCGCCGAACTGGAAGACGTTGAGCGGAACGCAGCTCGGGTCCGACCCGTCGACGACCGAACGGCACGTCGGCACGCCATTGACCAGATCGACCTTCAGCGCGCGGTTGGCGCGTTGCGGGTCGATGTCGTTCCGATACGTCTCGTTATAGATCACCGTCGAAAACAGCGCATTGGCATCGTAGCGGATACCCGGCGCGATCTCGCCCCGGAAACCGCCGCTGACGCGATAGTCGGTGTGGCGCAGGTCGTCGCGGCGCGGCTGGGCCGGGGCGGCGACCGGACGATAGCCGATATAGACGTCCTGGTTGACGTTGGTGCCCGCCGCCGCGCTGCCGCACAGCAACCCTGCCTGCTGTGCGCTCATCAGCGGGTTGTTGCAGTTGATCGAGTACGGATACCCCTGGAACAGGGCCGACGGCGCGACCTGCGAATTGGTGCGATCGTCCATGAACATGAAGCTGCCATAGACTTCCACGGCCGGATTGACTTCATACTTCGCAAAGGCACCGGCGATGAAGCGGGTGTCATTGCGCTGGAAGTAATTCAGCGGCGCGTAGTTGTAGCGGAAGTCGGGGTTATACTGGACCCAGGTCTTCTGACCGTCCTTGGTATTGTTATACCCGCCGGCGGCGATGCCGGAGCGCAGCGGCACGAACCGCCCATACTGATTGTTCGACGATCCACCACAGGTCAGCGACGTCGCCGCCGATGGCGTGCCGGAGAACACCGGATCGAGCGCGCAGGCCGATACGTCGCGGTTATATTGCAGGATCGGCTTCACGTCGCGATAGCCGAAATAGGCAGTCACGTTGCCGCGATCCTCGGCGAAATTGGCACCCAGCGCGATGTTCGCGTCGAACCGCTGTCCATCGACCGGGCTGCGCAACGCCGGGGTGAAGCCCGCGCCGACGACCCGCGCACGGTTCGCGGCATTGTCGTTCTGATGCGCCGAAAAGCCATATTGCACGTCGGTCTTCACGCCGTTCAGATTGTCGCGCAGCACGAAGTTGATGACGCCCGATACCGCGTCGGACCCGTACACCGCCGACGCACCGCCGGTCACAACATCGACCCGCTGCACCATGAACGACGGAATGAAGTTCAGGTCGGTCGCCTGGATCGGCAGCAGGCGCTGCCCGTTGACGAGCACGAGGTTACGATTGCTGCCGAGGTTGCGCAGGTTCACCTTCGCGGTCCCGTCAGATCCGTTCGACACATTCTCGTTCGCGTCCGGCGTGATCTGCGGCAGGCGATTGAGGACGCTCTCGATATTGGTTGCGCCCTGCAACCGGATCTCGGCGGCATCGACGGTCGTGATCGGGCTGTTGCTCATCACCCCCGGCTGGGCAAGGCGCGTGCCGGTGACGGTGATGACCTCGCCATCGCCTTCGCTCGCTTCGCCGGCGACCTGACCATCGGTCGTCGCCTGCGCGAAGGCCGGCAAGGCGTTCCCAAGCACCAGCGCGGTCACCGCCGCGGATGCCAGCAATCTCGTCATACGTTGCATCGTCAACCCCCCGTTGTTTGGGAGGAACATACACATTGAAACGGAGTCATCAAATATATTATACTATGTACGAGCAGTAAAATTATTGGATCGGTGCGGTTGGCGTCGTTTCCATGCTGAACAGGGCTGAAAATCGTCACGGTGTGACGATCGGCACCGTCGGTGATGATCGGCATACCGGTTGGTGCCGCCCGTCAGGCGGCGGGCGCGTCGCTCTGGAATTCGCGGCGCAGGTCGACCACCGTCTGCTCGATATGGCCGTACATCGCCTCACGCACCGCCACGGCATCGCGGGCCAGCCAGCGATCGAGCAGCTCGGCATGTTCGTCGTTCGCACGCTGGTCGCGACCGAGCGGCTCCAGATGCTTGCGGACATAGCGTTCGCCCAGCACATGCAGCCGCTCCAGCACCGTCGTGGTGATCGGCTGGCGCGACGGGCGCAGCAGCGCGAGGTGGAAGGCGCGGTTGAACGCACCGACGCCTCCGCCATGCGCGTTGGTGGCCGCGTCGAGTCGCGCGAGGGTCCGGGTCGCCGTCTCGCGCTCCGCCTCGGTCGCGCGCACTGCCGCCGCCGCCGCGATCTCCGGCTCCAGCCGCAGGCGCAGGGCATAGACTTCCTCGGCTTCGTCGATGGTCAGCTCGCGCACGAAATAGCCGTGATTGGCGCGCGACCGCAGCAACCCTTCCTGCTCCAGCCGGGTCAACGCCTCGCGCAGCGGGATCTTGCTGACCCCCAGTTCGGCGGCCAGCGCGTCCTGCCGGATCGCCCGGTCCTGCTCGACCCTGCCGGCAAGAATGCGGTCGCGGACCAGATCGACGAGCTGGTCGGACAGATTGCGGATGATGATGCCGGTCATGAAAAGCGCCTCGCCCGGTCGGGGTAGTCCGGGATTGCTGCCTTAACTTGGCGGCAGGACGACGCGCAACCGCGCCTCACCCGAAACGTCCCAGATCGAACGGCGTCAGGTCGACCGCCGGCGTCTCGCCGTGCAGCAGCGCCGCCAGCGCCTCGCCGGTCGTCGCCGACAGCGTCAGGCCCAGATGCTGATGGCCAAAGGCATAGGCGATCGCCCCGCGCCGCCCGATCGCGGGCAGATAGTCGGGCAGCGTCGGCCGTGCGCCCATCCACGGTTCGACCGGTGCGCCGATCGACAGGCCGAGGCTGGCAACGTGCCCGCGCAACCGCGCCCATTTCCGGGGGTCGGGGGCCATGTCGATCCGCGCGAATTCGACGATGCTCGCCGCGCGCAGGCGGGTGGCGAAGCGGGTGACGATCATCGAGCGGTCCTCGAACACCACCGGCGGCATATCGGCGGGCCAGTCGCCCGGATTCCCTTCGATATGATAGCCGCGCTCGGCGATCAGCGGCGCGGACAGACCGGCCGGCGCGACCAGCGCGGCGGACGCCGCCCCGGCCGCGACCACCGCGACGTCGGCGGCGTGGGTCGTACCAGCGTCCAGCGTCACCCGCCCGTCGTCGCCGACCGCGCGCACCCGGCCCCGCACGAACGTCCCGCCCTGCGCGGCGAAGCGCGTGGCCAGCGCCTCGCCCAAGGCGGTCGTATCGACGATCTGACCGCTGCCGACGAACCGGATCGCGCCGGCGATCGGGACGTCGGTCAGGGCGCGCAGCCGCGCCAGTTCCTCAGGGCTCGCGTCGCGCACCGTCGTCGTGCCGGTATCGGCCGCCATCCATCCGCGCCGGCCGCGCGCCGCACTGTCCGGCGTTTCCCACACCACGAAATGCCCGTCGACGCGCAGCAGATCGGCCGCGTCCGCGTCCGCCAGCACCTGTCGCCATGCCGGGATAGCGGTCGCCAGCAGCGCCGACAGCGCCGCCTTGCCGCGCCGGAACCGCGCCGGACGCGCCGCGAGCAGCATCCGCAGACTGAACGGCAACCATGTCCCGATCGCGCGGACCGGCAGCGCCAGCGCGCCCCCGCTCGAGAACAGCCGGCCCGGCACGCTCCGGATCGTCGCCAGCGACGCGAGCGGTTCGACCTGTTCGACCGCGATATGCCCGGCATTGCCCCATGACGCGCCGCGCCATGGCGCATCGGGGGCGACGATCGTCACCGCCGTGCCGCGCCGTTGCAGCGCCAGCGCGACGTTCAGCCCGACGACGCCGTCGCCGATGACGATCGCGGTCGCTGGCGCGCAGTCGATCATCCGCGTGCGCGCACCAGACTGCGTGCCCGGCCATAGCCGAGGTAGAAGAGGACCCCGACGACGTTCCACAATCCGAACCGCACCAGCGTCTGCGTCGGCAGGCTGACCAGCAGGTACAGGCAGCCGAGGATCGCCAGCGTCCCCACCACGAACGGCGCGGGGCAGCGGAACACGCGCGGCATGTCGGGCGCCCGCTTGCGCAGCACCATCATGCACGTCGCGACCGCGATGAACGCCAGCAGCGTCCCCGCATTCGCCAGTTCGGCGATCTCGTCGAGTCGGAAGAAGCCCGCCACCGCCGCCACGAACACGCCGGTCACCATCGTCACCAGCGCCGGCGACCCGGTCCGCGCCGACACCCGGCTGAGCGAGCGCGGCAACAGCCCGTCGCGCGACATCACGAAGAAGATGCGGCTCTGCCCGTACATCATCACCAGAATGACCGACGGCAGCGCGATCAGCGCCGCCAGCCCGATCGCCCACGCCGCGAACGGGTGCTGCAACGTCCGCAACACATAGGCCAGCGGCTCGGCGGAGCGGCCGAGGTCGACATAGCTGACCGCCCCGATCGCCGCGACCGCGACCCCCATATAGATCAGGGTGCACGCCGCCATCGACCCGATGATCCCGATGGTCAGGTCGCGGCCCGGATTGCGGGCCTCTTCGGCCGAGGTCGCGACCGCATCGAAGCCGTAAAAGGCGAAGAACACGATCGCCGCCGCCGCCATCACCCCGCGCGTCGCCCCGCCCTGCACCTGACTGCCAAAGCCATAGGGCATGAACGGTTCGAAATTGCTGCCCGAAAACGCCGGCAGCGCAAAGAAGACGAACACGGCCAGCGCGACCATCTTGATCGCGACCAGCGCGATGTTGAACGTCGCGCTCTCCTTGGTCCCCGCCACCAGCATGCCCGCGATGCCGAGCGCCACCAGCACGGCGGGCAGGTTCACCAGTCCCCCGCCATGCGGCCCCGACAACAACAGCGGCGGCAGATGCACCCCCGCACTCTGCAGCCACCCGACCAGATAGGCGGACCATCCGACCGCCACCGTCGAACAGGCCAGCGAATATTCGAGGATCAGGCTCCACCCGACGATCCATGCGATACTCTCACCGATCACCGAATAGGTATAGGTGTACGCGCTGCCGGCGGTCGGGATCAGCGTCGCCATTTCGGCATAGGCCAGCGCCGCGCAGGCGCACACTGCGCCCGCAATCGCAAAGGACAGGATCACCGCCGGCCCGGCCCGATCCGCGCCGACCCCGGTCAGCGTATAGATGCCGGTCCCGACGATCGCACCGATCCCCAGCGCGATCAGATGCGGCCAGCTCAGCGTCTTGCGCAGCTTGCGGTCCGGATCGGACTCGTTCGCGTCGAGGGGCTTCAGCGGCCCCAATATCCCTCGTGCCAAGCCCCTGCCCCCTCGTTCGTGTTCTAGTGCCGCATCATACCACGGTGAATCCGGCGAAGAACGGGTCCTCGCGATCGATCCAGATCGTGTTGAATCCCGTAGCGATCGCCGATCCCTCGATCGAGGGCACGATCGCGGCCTGCCCGCCGATCATCGTCTCCGCCTCGACCCGCCCGACGAAGCGGCTGCCGATATAGCTTTCATGCACGAAACGGTCGCCGACCTGCAACCGCCCGGTCGCCGCAAGATGCGCCAGCCGCGCCGAGGTGCCGGTCCCGCACGGGCTGCGATCGATCGCGCGCTCGCCATAGAATACCGCGTTGCGCCCGTCCGCACCCTCGCCCTTTGGCGCATCGGCCCACAGCACATGGCTGACGCCCCGGATCGTCGGTTCCAGCGGATGGACCGGGTCATAGACCGCCTGCACCCGTTCGCGGATGGTCCGGCTAAGCTCCACGAGCCGCGCCGCGCCGAGATCGTCGAGGCCGGTATAGGCCCCCTGCGGCTCGATGATCGCATAGTAGTTGCCGCCATAGGCGACATCGATCGACAGCGGCCCGAAACCCGGCACGTCGATCTCGATCCCCTGCGTCGCGAGATAGGCGGGCACGTTGCGGATCTTCACCGATCGCACCCGGTTGCCCTCCGCGACATAATCGATATCGATCACGCCCGCAGGCACCTCGACGCGCAGCCTGCCCGGCTCGCGCGGGGTAATCAGGCCGTTCTCCAGCCCGAAGGTGATCATCCCGATCGTGCCGTGCCCGCACATCGGCAGGCAGCCCGACGTCTCGATGAACAGGATCGCCGCATCCGCATCGGCGCACGGCGGGTACAGGAACCCGCCCGACATCATGTCGTGCCCGCGCGGCTCGAAACACAGCCCGGTGCGGATCCAGTCGAACCGCGCCAGGAAATCCTGCCGCCGCTCCGCCATGCTGGCACCCCGCAACAGCGGCGCGCCCCCGGCCACCAGACGGACGGGATTGCCCGCCGTGTGGCCGTCGATGCAGAAGAAGGTGTGGCGCATCAGGCGGCGAGCGCCGCCTTGAGCACCGGGCGGGTCGCCGCGCACTTTTCGACCATCGCAATGACTTCGGCCCGGCGTGCGCCTTCGAGCGGCAGGCGCGGCAGACGGACACGTTCCGACCCGCGACCCATGATCTCTTCGGCCAGCTTGATCGACTGGACCAGATCATGCTCGGCATCGAGGTGGAGCAGCGGCATGAACCAGCGATAGATGCGCCGCGCCTCTTCCCAGTCGCCACGATAGACCGCCGCGATCAGCGCCACCGATTCCTGCGGGAACGCGCTGGTCAGGCCCGATACCCAGCCGCTGGCGCCGAGCAACATGCCCTCCAGCGCGACGTCGTCCAGACCCGCCATCACGATATAGCGATCGCCGAACCGGTTGATGACGTCGGTGAAGCGGCGCGGATCGGGCGCGCTTTCCTTGACCGCGACGATGTTCTTGACCGGATCGAGCAGTTCGAGCGTCGCGAAGTCGACCGACACCCGGTAGGCGGGCGGATTATTGTACAACATGATCGGCAGGCCCGTCGCCTCGGCAACGGTGCGGAAATGCGTCGCCAGTTCGTTCGGCGTCGGCACATAGACCATGGCCGGCAACAGCATCAGCGCATCGATGCCGATCGCCTCGACCTCCTGCGCGAACGCCGCCGCGCGGTGCGTCGTGAATTCGGACACGCCGCATACCAGCGGCACGCGCCCGCCGACCGCCTCGACACCGGCGCGCAGCACCGCATGCTTTTCCGCGACGTCGAGGGAATTATTCTCGCCACAGGTGCCGAGCAGGATCAACCCGTCGACACCATCCTCGACCAGCGCTACCAATCCACGCTGCGTCGCGTCGATATCGACCGAACCATCCGCCGCGAACTGCGTCGTCGCTGCGGGATAAACGCCCGTCCACATGCTCGAACCAGAAACCACATCATCCTCCATGATCGTGATTTTCGTATACGATATTAAGTCGGCACTGCCAACTGAAATCGGGCGATTTTTGCACGTGCTCGGATTGCTTGCGTTGCAAGGTCTGCAATTTCGGAAAAACGCGCGCGTTTGCGCGATTTATCCCTTGTCTCCGACATGCTCGATACCTCTGGGGATCGGTTCTATCCCGGCGAAGGCAGCATCTAACGATATTCGAGAGACGCGTACGCGTCTCCCCTTCCTGAAAGGGAGGGGTCGGGGGTGGGTTGGCCCGTTGGCGAGCGGACGCTTCCCCCGCGAGCCTATAGCGGATGACATAGGACGGAACCGTTCGTCCTGAGTAGCCGCTGAGCCTGTCGAAGCGGCGTATCGAAGGACCGACCCACGTGCTTCGATACGGGCCTTCGACAAGCTCAGTCCCTACTCAGCACAAACGGTTCTACTTCACGTCATCATGCTTTAGCCGTGCCGAACGCACCCCGGTCTCCGCACTACGGTGCCGATTCCCGATCTTTCGGCGTACTGCGAGCGGAAATCCGGCCAACGCAAAGTCGGCGCTAAACGCCCGTCAACGCCCGTACCCCTCACCCCGCCGGGTCGATCGCCCGCAACCGCCCGGCGACCACCGGCCCCAGTCGCGCGACGATCCGGTCGACGCCCTGCGCATTGGGATGGATGCCGTCGGGCAACATCAGCGCCCGGTTGCCCAGCACGCCCGCCAGAATGAACGGATCGAGCGTCGCGTCATATCGCTTCACCATGTCCGGCCAGATGCGGTTGAACGTCGCGGCATAGTCCGGACCCAGATTGGGCGGCACCAGCATGCCGGTCAGCACCACCGGAATGCCGCGTTTCTGCAATTCATCCAGCATCGCGACGAAATTGGCGCGCGTCTCGGCCGGCGGAATCTGGCGCAGCACATCATTGCCGCCCAGCCCCAGCAGCACGAGGTCGGGTTTCCGGTCGAGCCGATCGAGCGTATAGGCCAGCCGCTGCCGCCCCGCCGCGCTGGTATCGCCCGAAATCCCGCCATTCACGACCCGCGCATTGATGCCGTCGGCGCGCAACGCATCCTGCAGATCGTCGGGCAGGCTGTCCCCGCGGGCGAGGCCATAGCCGGCATACAGGCTGTCGCCGAACGCCAGCACCAGCCGCTCCGGTCCGGCCACCGGCTTCACCGATGCGGCCGTGGAGTTTGCGGCGGACGTGGCATGGCTCATCGTCACCTGGATGGTCTCGTTCCCTTCCGACAAATCGGGCTGGCTGCATCCCGACAGCAGCAACGCGCCTTGGAGAATGGCGAACGCGCCCGCATATGTGGGTCCCTGCTTCGTCACTGGCGACAAACCTCCCATGCAATCCGTTTCGAACGATATGGTCATAGACGCGCGCGGTGTCACCCTGACGCTGGGCGAAGGCGATGCCGCGACCCGCATCCTGCACGGTATCGACCTTGCCGTCCCTGCCGGGACCAGCGTCGCGCTGTTGGGCGCATCGGGATCGGGCAAGTCGTCGTTGATGGCGGTGCTGTCCGGCCTCGAACGCGCCAGCGGCGGTCAGGTCCATGTCGCCGGTGCCGACTTCGGCGCGATGGGCGAGGATGATCTGGCACGGGCACGGCGCGGGCGGATCGGCATCGTGCTACAGGCATTCCATCTGTTGCCGACGATGACCGCGCTCGAAAACGTCGCGGTACCGATGGAACTGGCCGGGGTGGCCGACGCCTTCGCCCGTGCCGAGGCCGAACTGGCATCGGTCGGTCTCGCCCACCGCCTCCACCATTACCCGACGCAATTGTCGGGCGGCGAGCAACAGCGCGTCGCCATCGCCCGTGCGCTGGCCGGACGCCCGGCGCTGGTCTTTGCCGACGAACCGACCGGCAATCTCGACCGCGCGACCGGCCGTGCGGTCATGGACCTGCTGTTCGAACGCCGCGCCGCGACACAGGCGACCTTGCTGGTCATCACCCACGACCCGGCACTGGCCGAACGCTGCGACCGGGTGGTCGAACTGGCCGATGGCCGCATCGCGCGGGACAGCGCGCGATGAGCGTTGTGCTGCGAAGGTCGCAGCCAAATCCGCACCGTACCCCGGCGGAGGCCGGGGTCCAGAGCGGCACACGCAAGCCGCTGTTCTGCTTGGCCCTGGCTCCCCGCCTGCGCGGGGGTACGGCAGAGACACGAACCCGCACTGACTCCCACAGAGGCATCGCATGAGCGAGTGGCGTCTGGCATGGACGTTCGCGCGCCGCGAACTCGATGCCCGCTTCCGCGGCCTCCGGCTGTTGCTGGTCTGCCTGATCCTCGGCGTCGGTGCGCTGGCGGCGATCGGCAGCCTGACGCGCTCGATCACCGGCGAACTGTCCGCGCGTGGCCAAAGCCTGTTGGGCGGCGACCTCGAACTGTCGGTGTCGCAGCGCACCGCCGATCCGGCCGAGCGCCGGTCGATGGCAAGGCTGGGCCGGGTGTCCGAAACGCTGCGGATGCAGTCGATGGGTGTCAACTTCGGCGGCGAAACGGCCCCGATCGAACTGAAGGCGGTCGACCGGACCTATCCGCTCTACGGCACGCTGACCCTGCAACGCGGCACCGCCCGCCCGCTGTCCCCGACCGAGACCTATGTGGGGCCGGCGCTGGTCGAACGGCTGAAACTGCGGGTCGGTGGTCCGGTCCGGTTCGGCACCGCGCGCTTCACCGTCGCCGGCATCATCGCCGACGAACCCGACCGGTTGAGCGAAGGATTTACCCTCGGTGCCGTGGCGCTGGTATCGCTGGACGGGTTGCGGCGCACCGGCCTGATCGCGCCGGGCAGCTTGTATGAGAGCAAATATCGCATCGCCAGCCGCTATGACCCGGCGGTCGCGATCAAGGCGTTTACCGACCGGTATCCGGCGCAGGGCTGGGACAGCCGCACCCGCGACCGCGCGTCGCCGGGGGCCGAACGCTTCCTGACGCGGATGGGCGAGTTTCTGGTGCTGGTCGGCCTGACCGCGCTGGTCATCGCCGGGATCGGCGTCGGCAACGGCGTGTCGTCCTACCTCGCCACCCGCCGGTCGAGCATCGCGACGCTGAAGGTATTAGGGGCCACGTCCGGCCTGATCGCGCGCGTCTATCTGCTTCAGATCATGGCAGTTTCCGCGATCGGCATCGCTATCGGCCTTGCCATCGGCATCGCCGCCGTGCCGCTGATCGTCGCGATCGCGGGCGACGTGCTGCCGGTCGCGCCCCGGTTCGCCATCCATCCCCTGCCGCTGCTACAGGCAGCCGCCTATGGCCTGCTCATCGCCCTCGCCTTTGCCGCGCCGCCCTTGTTGGCGGCGGGCGCGGTCCCGGCCGCCGGGCTGTTACGCGGCGTCCATGACGGCCGTCGACCGTCGCGCTGGAAGGCGGCGGCATGGATGGGTGCAGCGTTCGCGGGCATCGTCGCGCTGGTCCTGACGACCAGCGAACGTCCATGGTTCGGCGCGGCATTCCTCGCCGCCGCGACCGGACTTCTCCTGTTATTGTCGGCACTTGGCTGGTCGATCCGCTGGGCCGCCGCCCGCCTGCCCCGCCCTCGCCGTCCCCTGCTCCGGCTCGCGGTCAGCGCGCTCCACCGACCCGGCGCGCGCACCGGCGCTTTGGTCGTGGCGCTGGGCCTCGGGCTGACGATGTTCGTCCTGCTGGCGACCATCCGCACCAGCCTCGACGCCAACATCGCAAGGACCGTCCCGGCCCGCGCCCCCGCCCTGTTCGCCCTCGACGTGCCCCCGGCCCGCGAATCGTCGTTCCGTGCAACTATCGTCAACTTCCAGCCCGACGCCGACATCCAGACGGTGCCGCTGATGCGCGGCACGATCACCGCCTATGGCACCACCCGCGTCGCCGATCTGAAAACCATTCCGGAGGGCGCATGGGCGCTGCGTGGCGAACGCGGCCTGACCTTCGCCCGCGACCTGCCGCCGGGCAGCGAACTGGTCGCGGGGAAATGGTGGCCCGCCGACTATGCCGGCGAACCGCTGGTGTCGGTCGACGAACGCATGGCCCAGGCGCTGGACCTGAAGCTGGGCGACCCGCTGACGATCAGCGTCGCCGGGCAGGAACGCACCGCCCGCATCGCCTCGTTCCGCAAGATCGAATGGGACACGATGGGCTTCAATTTCGTGATGGTGTTCAGCCCCAACGCCCTGTCCGACGTCCCGCATAACCTTGCCGCGACGATCACCATGCCGCCTGGCCGCGAACGCGCCGTCATCGGCGCGCTGTCGGCCCGCTTCCCCTCGACCTCGGTCGTCGAGGTGCGCGACGTCATTGGGCAAGTCCGCGATATCGTGTCGCAAATGGCCACCGCCATCGCGGCCGCAGCAGGGATCGCCATCCTCGCCGGCATCGCGGTGCTGATCGGCGCGATCGCCGCCGCGCGCGAAACCCGGACCTATGATTCAGTGATCCTGAAGACGCTTGGCGCGACGCGTGGCCAGATATTGGCGGCGCAGGCGCTCGAATATCTGTTGCTCGCCGTCATCCTCGCCGCCCTTGCGGCCGCGATCGGGATCGCGGGCGGGTGGTATGTCGTGGTCGAACTGTTCGCATTCGACTGGCTACCCGACTACCGCGCGATCGGCCTGACGCTGGCGACGGGGGTCGGAGTGACGTTGGGGATCGGCCTGCTCGGCGCGTTGCCGATCCTGAGTGCACGGCCGGCGCGGGCGCTCAGGGAGCTATAAATCCTCCCCGGCCCGGGGAGGAGTTTCAGGCTCCAAATGAAAAGCCCCGGCAGTTGCCTGCCGGGGCTTTTCGATCAAACCGCTGCGCGAGGAGCCCCGCCGCCGCGACCGCGACCGCCCCGGCCGCGACCACCGCCGGCACCGCCGCCACCCGGACGACCGCCGCCACCGGCACCGGCTTCACGCTGCGGCGGGCGTCCGCCACCCTGCCCTTCGCTGCGCTGCGGCTGACCGCCACGAGCCGGACCACCGCGACCATGCGCCGGCTTGGCACCATGGGCATGGGTCGCACGCGGACGCGCCGGGCCACGCTCGCTGGGCAAACGCTCGGGACGATCGGGAGCATAGGGCGCACGGCTCGCCTTGATCTGCGCGCTCTGTTCGAGGAAGTCGGCAGGCAGCGGCACGACATCGATCTTCTGCTTGGTCAGCCGCTCGATCCCCTTCAGGAACGGCCGCTCGTCATCGGCGCAGAAGCTGAACGCCACGCCCGACGCACCGGCACGCGCCGTGCGGCCAATGCGGTGGACATACTGCTCGGAAACGTTGGGCAGTTCGAAGTTCACGACATGGCTGACCCCCGACACGTCGATGCCGCGCGCGGCGATGTCGGTCGCGACCATGATCGGCACCGTGCCGTCGCGGAACGCGGCCAGCGCCTTCTCACGCTGCGGCTGCGACTTGTTGCCATGGATCGCGTTCGACGCGATGCCGTTGGCGGCCAGCAGCTTCACGACGCGGTCCGCGCCATGCTTGGTACGGGTGAACACCAGCGCGCGATCGATCTTCGTGTTGCGGAAGAACATCGTCAGCAGCGCCTGCTTCTCGGTCTGCTGGACGTGGGTGACATATTGCTCGACACGCTCGGCGGTCGACGACACCGGCGTCACCGCGACGGTCGCCGGATCGGTCAGATACTTGTCGGCCAGTTCGCGGATATCCTTCGGCATGGTCGCCGAAAAGAACAACGTCTGACGCGACTTCGGCACCATCGACACGATGCGGCGCAGCGCGTGGATGAAGCCGAGGTCGAGCATCTGGTCGGCTTCGTCGAGCACGAGGATCTCGAGCTCGCCAAGGCCCAGGCACTTCTGGTCGATCAGGTCGAGCAGACGGCCCGGCGTCGCGACGAGAATGTCGACACCCGCCGCCACGTCGCGGATGTTGCGCGGCACCGGCACGCCGCCGAACACGGTGGCGACGGTCAGCTTGCTGTGCTTGGCATAGGCGCGGGCATTGTCGGCGATCTGGCTGACCAGTTCGCGCGTCGGGGCCAGCACCAACATGCGGCAGCGCATCGGGCGGCGACGGACATTGGCCTTCACCAGCAGGTCGATCGACGGCAGCACGAAAGCGGCGGTCTTTCCGGTACCGGTCTGGGCGATGCCCAGCAGGTCGCGCCCTTCGAGCACCAGCGGGATCGCGTCGCGCTGAATCGGGGTGGGGGTTTCGTAGTTCTTGGCGGCGAGCGCGTCGAGAATCGACTTCGACAAGCCGAGTGACTGGAAGGTCATGATAGTTCCTGAAATAGGATCCGGCACCCGAAACGCAGCGAAGGCGCACGGGCAGCGGGCAAAAAATTGCGACCCGCGTGACTAGGGAAGCCGGTTGGAGCTGCGACGCGGAGCCGAGACCATATGGTCCGATCACGCTGCCTGAAAAAGCGTCGCTGCACTGCGGTAGATACGCGAGATGGCCGCATTGGTCAAGCCACCGTCCGTTTTGCCCGTTTTCGCTATGGCAACCCACGGATGAAGGCCGTACAGCCCGGATATGAACGATCTTTCCCCGTTCGGCGCGCCTACCGGCGGTCCTGTTGCCGCCGACCCGGTCGATAACCTGCCGCGCCGCCAGTTGCGGTTGCTGGGGGAAGCAGCCGACAAGATGCTGGCCGCCAATGACCCGGCTGCTATGGTCGAGGACCTGTTCGCGCTGATCGCCGACGAATTGCGGCTCGACGTGTTCTTCAATTATCGACTGGACGCCGATGGCCTCATGCTGGTCGCCCATGCCGGCTTGACCGAAGCCGAGGCCGCGGCCGGCAAACGGCTGGAGGTGGGACAGGCCGTGTGCGGTTATGCGGCGCAGGAACGCCGCCCGATCGAGGCATTTGCCGTGCAGGCCTCGGACGACCCGCTGACCGGCTTCGTCCGCGATCTCGGTATCGACGCCTATGCCTGTACCCCGCTGGTACACGGATCGACGCTGCTCGGTACGCTCGGCTTCGGGCGGCGCTGGACCGACCGGTTCGATGCCGACGAACTCGCGTTTCTCCATACCGTCTGCCACTATGTCGCTCTCGCCAAATACCGGCTGAGGATCGAGGCCGAATTGCGGGAGGGGATCGCGATCCGCGAACGCCTGCTCGGCGAACTCAACCACCGCGTACGGAACGCGCTGCAAACGGCGGTCGCCGTCGTCCGCCTGGGCGCAGCGGATACCAGCGACGACACGGCAAAGGCCGCGCTGGCGGCCGCCGCCGGCCGGCTGGAAGTGCTCGCCGCCGCCCATCGCCCCCTCTACGCCGCCGACACGCCGACCCAGATCGATATCGCCGCGCTGCTGGATGCGATCACCGAACGTGGCGATGGCGAACCGATCGAGGTGACGACGCACGGTATAGCGTGCCTGCCGATCGAACAGGCCGTCGCCGTCGCGCTGCTGGTCCATACGATGCTGGACCCCGATCCCGAAGCGCTGACGGCGGTCATGATCGAGGTCGGTGAGGATGCCATGCACATCGCCCTGAACGGTCCGGTCATGGGCGTCGCCCATCCCACGCTCGACGATAGCCGTCTGGTGCGTGGCCTGTCGCGGCAGTTGCGGGCGACCGTCGCACGCAACGGGACCGACCGCCTCACCCTCTCCATCCCGGGACGCGCCCATGGCGAATAAGCTGCGGATCATGCTGGTCGAGGACGAAGCGATCGTCGCGATGCTGGTGGAGGATGCACTGACGCTGCACGGTCATATCGTTACCGGCATCGCCGATACGCAGGCGAGCGCGCTGGCGCTGGCCGACGCCGACCGTCCCGATCTGGCGCTGTGCGACGTGCGGCTGGCGCAGGGCGATTCGGGCCGGACCGTCGCGGTCGCTTTGGCAGCGCGCGGCATTCCCTGCCTGTTCCTCAGCGGCAATTGCCCGGACGTGGCCGACCACCCGCTGATCCTCGGCTGCGTCGCCAAGCCATTCTACACCGCCGGCCTCGGCTATGCGATCGCGGCGGCGATGGCCCGCGTGCAGGGTCAAGCGCCGGAAAAGATCCCGAACGAGCTGCGCTTCTACGCGACCGTCGACTGAACCTGCCCATCGGCGACGTGGAACCGCGTCGCGTCGCGGGCGATACCGTCGAACAACCCGGCCTCGGTTCCGGTCAGCCACACCTGTCCCACCCCCGCCGCGCGCGCGAACAGCGCCGCGCGGCGTTCCGGATCGAGATGCGCCGCCACCTCGTCAAGCAACAGCACCGGCGGACGTCCGGCACGTTCGGCGACCAGTTCGGCATGGGCGAGGACCAGTCCCAGCAACAGCGCCTTCTGCTCGCCGGTCGAACAGCGCGCCGCCGCCTGTCCGCGGTCACGATCGGTGACGATCAGGTCGGCCCGGTGTGGCCCGCTCAGCGCCCGTCCCGCCGCCGCATCGCGCGCGCGCCCTGTCGCCAGTTCGCGCGCGAACAGTGCGGCGTCGCCGTGCCATCCCTCCACCGCCAGTGCGGCACGCGGGAAATCGGAGGCGGGCGTCTGTGCGATCCGCGCGTCGAGCATCGCCACAGATTCGGCCCGCGCCGCACCCAGCGCCACGCCATGTTCGACCATTCGTGCTTCCAACGCCGACAACCAGTCTGGATCGGGCATGGCTTCCTCCGCCAGCAGGCGGTTACGTTGGCGCATCGCCGCATCGTAGCGCGTCGCCTGCGTGGCGTGGCCGGGTAACAGGGCCAGCGTCATCCGGTCGAGGAACCGCCGTCGCTCGCCCGCCGGTTCGACGAACAGCCGGTCCATCGCCGGGGTCATCCACAGTACCGACAACCATTCGGCCAGCACCGTCGCCGATGCACCCGCCCCGTTCACGCGCACGATCCGCCGTTCGGGGGCATTGGCCTGCGTCCCCGTGCCCAGTCGCACATCGCCGGCCAGTTCGGCGGCGACGCCGAAACCGCCCGCCCCGCCCTCCCGCGCCATGTCCGACAGCGCGGCGCGGCGCAGGCCACGTCCGGGTGCCAGCAACGATACCGCTTCCAGCACATTGGTCTTGCCCGCGCCATTGGGCCCGCTCAACACGACGAAGCCCGGTCCCGGTTCGAGTGTTGCCGCCGCATGATTGCGAAAGTCGGTCAGGGTCAGGCGGGTCAGCATCTGCGACCGACCGTTACCCGCGCGCCTCGCCCAACGGAACCCGCCATGGTTCCGGCCAGGTTATACGAACGCAACTTTCCGCGCCGCCGGGAATTGGGATTGTCAAATTACAACAGGGATACGCCATGACCCGCTTCGTTCTCGCGGCAGCCGCCGCCTTCGCTCTCACCGCCTGCGCATCGCAGACGCCGGAGCAGCAGCAGGCCGAACAGCTGCGCGATCAGGCCGATGCCGAAGCCGACGCGATCGAGGCCGCTGCCGAGAACCAGACGGCGCAGATGAAGGTAGAGGCCGAAGGCCTTCGCGATCAGGCGCAGCAGGCCGGCGGCTATGACGCTGAGCGGCTGAAGGTCCGCGCCGACGCGATGAAGGACGAGGCGAAGCTGGTCGAGGAACAGGCTGAAGCTCGTGCGAAGGCCGTGCGCGATGCCGGCGAAGCAAGGGCAAGCGCCGCGCTCGCCAAGTGAGGATGGCGTCGGCGCAAGTTCGCCAGTCTTCGTGATCGTGCTCCCGTAAAGGGGGCGCGACATTTTATGTCGATACCCGGTCGTTGCCAATTTCAGTTAGGACCCTTGCGCCGTAAAAGTCGCTATCCCCCGACGCTAAATCCCCTGCAAACCCTGCTCTTTCAGCCGCTTCTGCGCGGCGTGATATGCGATGGGTTCCGGGATATTCAGTCGGCGCCGGGCGGTGTCGAGCGGCTCGGCCAGTAACGCCTCATAGGCCTCGGCATGCAGCCAGCGTGCGCGGCGGCCGTTGCGATACCCTTCCCACACCGCCTTCGCGAAGGCCCGCTCGCCGGTGACGCGGAGCGACTTCAACGCTGCGCCCAACCCGATCGCCGCCCAGCCCAGTCCGCCAGTCTGCGCATAGGAAAAGGCGACGAGGCACGCTTCGCCCAGATGCTCTTCGGCGGTGTAGCCGGTCAGGATGTGCCAGATATCATGGACATCACGCTCGCGCCGACCGAACCACGCGACCGGATGCTGTGCGTCCTGCCAGCCTTCGCCATCGGCATAGCTGATCTCGGCCAATCCCTGCGCGGAGAAGCCGGTACGGTCGAGGAATGCGCGATAGTGCGCACCAACGCTACCGTCGGGCAGGCCATCGATCCATGTCCGGTCGGAGAAGCGCTTGGTCAGTTCGACATGATCGAACGCGATCCGTCCGCCACCCGGTTCGGCCAGCAATCGCACGTAGTTGCGGTGGCTGGTATCCGCATTCAGCGCCCGCATGATACGAAACACCTGCACCGTGTCATTACCATCGGCCAGCAACCGCCTGAGCGCCGCCCACGCCGTACCCCAGTCGCGGCGCACCGGTTGCACCGTTTCCATTTCCCGCGTGGCCATGCCCGCCTCCGTTACTTACAGCTATGTAAGTATTTGCAGGCCGCGACGCGGTCAAGCCTCTCACGGACCGCGGAACGTCGCACCGAATGGCTTCACCGCTTCCGCAACGCATCCAACGCCGCCGTCGCGGCGCAAGGCATCAACTCGCGGCCGGCTTCATGCGCTGGCGGCTGTCGGCAATCTGCGGGGTGCCGCGTTCGCACGACGCGCTGATGACCGGATAGGAAAGGTCGGTGTTGCGCGCCAGCATCGTCGGTACCGCTGCCTGACATTCCGCCACCGACTGATAACTTATCGGGGCGATCCGTTCGCGGTTGCACGTCGCGCCATCGTCGCCGCAGCCGAGGATTGCCATGATGTAGACCAGAGGTGCCATCGCTCGTCTCCCTGATGTGATTTAATTCCTCGACGCGCCGCTTGTTCCGACGAAGCGTTGCGCCGGCGCGTCCGATTCCCCAAATGGCGCTTGCAATGCCCCCCGACACCTCAACCGCCTCCGGCCCGACCCGGCCGATGCTGGCGACGCTCCGCCGATTCCTCCCCTATCTGTGGCCTGCCGGGGCCACGGGCCTGAAGGTGCGCATTGTCGCGGCGCTGGCGCTGGTCGTCGCGTCGAAGGTCGTGCAGGTTCGCGGCGCGCCGTTCGCGTTGCAGGGCGCGATCGATACGATGGGAGCCGGATCACGCGACGCGCTGTGGCTGGTCGTAGCGCTGGTCGCGGGCTACGCCGCCGCGCGCTTTGCCGGCACCCTGTTCGACAATCTGCGCAACGTGGTGTTCGAACGCGTCGGACAGGACGCGACGCGGCGGCTGGCGGCGTCGGTGTTCCGCCACCTCCATGCGCTGTCGCTGCGCTTCCATCTCGAACGACGTACCGGCGCGGTAACCAAGGTCGTCGAGCGCGGCACCAAGAGCATCGACACGATGCTGTACTTCCTGCTGTTCAACATTGCGCCGACCATCCTCGAACTCGGGCTGGTCCTGTGGATCTTCGGCACGCGGTTCGGCAGCTGGCTGGTCATCGGCACGGTGGCGATGGTCGTGTTCTACATCGCCTTCACCCGTTGGGTCACCGACTGGCGGTCGTCATTACGCGAGCGAATGAACGATCTCGACACCGGCGCGGTCGCGCACGCGGTCGATTCGCTGCTGAATTTCGAGACGGTAAAGTATTTCGGCGCAGAGGAACGCGAGGCGGCACGCTATGATCGCGCCGTCGCCGGCTATGCCGAGGCCGCCGTGAAGTCGGAAAACTCGCTGGCGCTGCTCAACATCGGACAGGCGCTGATTACCGCGCTGATGCTGGGCGGCGGCATGGCGCTGATCGTCTTCGGCTGGGCGCGTGGACAGTTTTCGGCGGGCGACGTCGTGCTGGTATCGACGCTGTTGACGCAGTTGTTCCGCCCGCTCGACTTGCTCGGCATGGTCTATCGTACCGTCCGTCAGGGCGTGGTCGACATGGGTGCGATGTTCGACCTGATCGATACGCCGGCCGAAGTCGTCGATGCTCCCGGCGCACCGGCGCTGACCGTCAGCAAGGGCCATGTCCGGTTCGAAGGGGTCGGCTTCGGCTATGGCGACGGCCGTACGATCCTGAACGGGATCGACCTCGACATTCCGCCGGGCACGACGCTGGCGGTGGTCGGGCCATCGGGCGCGGGCAAGTCGACGCTCGCGCGGTTGCTGTTCCGGTTCTACGATCCGACCGCCGGGCGCATCACCATCGACGGACAGGATATCGCCGCCGTATCGCAGGCGTCGCTGCGCAGCGCGATCGGCATCGTGCCGCAGGACACGGTGCTGTTCAACGACACGATCGGTTACAACGTCGCTTATGGTCGTGCCGATGCGACCGCCGACGATGTCGCGCGGGCGGCACAGGGTGCATCGATCGCGGGCTTCATCGCCAGCCTGCCACAAGGGTTCGACACCCGCGTCGGCGAGCGCGGCCTGAAACTGTCGGGCGGCGAGAAACAGCGTGTCGCGATCGCCCGGACGCTGCTGAAAAATCCGCCGGTGCTGATCCTCGACGAAGCCACCAGCGCGCTCGACAGCCGGACCGAGGCCGACATCCTCGCCACGCTGGAAGCGATCGAACGCGGTCGCACGACCATCGTCATCGCCCACCGCCTGTCGACCGTGGTCCATGCCGACCGCATCGTGGTGCTGGAGGGCGGCCGCGTGGTCGAAAGCGGTGCGCATGGCGAGTTGCTCCGCGCCGGCGGCACCTACGCCGAAATGTGGACACGGCAAGCGGCCGAACGGGAGGCGGCGCTGGCCGAGGCCTGAAAGGTTCACGGCGTATCCGATGGACACTCCCCCGCGCCCAAGCGTATCGCCCGGGGCCAAGCGGGAGAGCGACAGATGAACGACAAGCTGAAAAAGGCGGTTACGACCACGGCACTGGTCGGGGGCGGCCTTGCGCTATGGACCGCCCTCGCCGCCAGCGCGTCGGAAGCACTGGTGCCGGCGGACGGGGATTTCGTCGACGTGCCCGGCGGGCGGCTCCATTATGTCGATACCGGCGGCGACGGTCCGGTGATGGTGATGCTGCATGGCCTGTACGGACAGCTGCGCAACTTTTCCTATGCACTGACCGCCGAACTGGCCGATCACCGGCTGATCCTCGTCGACCGGCCCGGCTGGGGCCATAGCAGCGTCGATGGCAGCCAGCCGCCGATCGAGGAACAGGCGCGCATGGTCGCCGATCTGATCGACGCGCTGGGCCTCGATCGACCGTTGCTGGTCGGTCACTCGATGGGTGGCGCGGTCGCGCTTGCCTTTGCGCTGAACCATTCCGGCAAGATCCGTGGCGTTGCGCTGATCGCGCCGCTGACCCAGCCGATGGACCATATCCCGCCGATCTTCCGGGGCAAGGCACCACCCGCCGCGCTGCGCGGGCTGGCCGCATGGACGGTCGGGGTGCCGTTGACGACGCTGACCGGACCCGCCGTCGCGAGGCATGTCTTTGCGCCCGATGCGGTGCCGATGGACTTTGGTACGCGTGGCGGCGGCCTCGTCGCGCTCCGACCGTCGAGCTTTCAGGCGGGCGCGTTCGAAATCGACGACGCCAATCGCGCGGTGTCGGCCATGGCGACGCGCTACGCATCGATCGGCCTGCCGGTCGCGATCCTGTATGGCAGGGACGACCAACTGCTCGACCCGCAGCAACAGGGCGCCCGCACCGCCGCGATGATCCCCGGCGCGACGCTGACCAACATCGCGGGCGGACACATGATCCCGGTGACCCACCCGCGGGAAACCGCCGACTGGCTGCGAACGGCAACGATTGCGTGAAGGTGCTGCTGCTGGCGATGCTGCTCGGCGGCTGCACCACCCCCTATGGCGACGGGATGGGTGACATTCTGCGCGGGCAAGGCATCGCCGCGAGCGAGCCCGAGTACGACGTCCCCTATGTCCCGACGCCCGAGCCGGTAGTCGACGCGATGCTGGCGATGGCACAGGTCGGGCCGAACGACATCGTCATCGACCTCGGGTCGGGCGATGGCCGCATTCCCCTTGCCGCCGCCCGGCTGGGTGCCCGCGCCAGCGGGATCGAGATCGATGCGGCCCTGGTCGAACGCGCCCGACGCAACGCCGCGCTCTACACGCTCACCGACCGCGCCCGTTTCATCCGCGCCAATCTGTTCGACGTGCCACTGCGCGACGCCAATGTCGTGACGATGTACCTGTTGCCGAAGATCAACCTCGCACTCCGCCCGCGCCTGTTGACCGAATTACGGCCGGGTACGCGCATCGTAACCCATGCGTTCGACATGGGCGAATGGCGCGCCGACGAAGAACGGCTGGTCGCCGATCGCCGGGTGTTCCTGTGGATCGTCCCTGCCGTTGCGGGTGGCGATTGGCTGACGACCCTGCCCGATGGGCGCGAGGTGCCGCTGCACCTCGACCAGCGGTTTCAGGACGTCACCGGCACGCTCGGCAATGCCGAGATCACTGGCACCCTGCGTGGCACCGCGATCCGCTTCGCCGCGGCCGGACGCAGCTACACCGGCACGATCGGCGAAGCGACGATCAACGGCGACGGCTGGCGCGCAGTCCGTCTGCCTTAACTCTCGACGCCCACGCCCTGCATCCCTAGGTGGAGGGCAATGGCGCTCGACCCGATCCCCGTATTGCAATCGACCTTCGGCTTTCCCGAATTCCGCGGTGTCCAGCGGCAGGTGGTCGACCGCGTACTCGCCGGACAGCGCACGCTGGCGGTGATGCCGACCGGTGCCGGCAAGTCGCTGACCTATCAGCTGCCCGCCACGATGCTGAACGGGACCTGCGTCGTCGTCTCGCCGCTGATCGCACTGATGCACGACCAGTTGCGCGCGGCGACCGCGGTCGGCATCCGCGCCGCAACGCTGACCAGCGCCGACGACAATCGCGCCGAGACGCGCGGGCGGTTTCTGGATGGCGAGCTCGACCTGCTCTATGTCGCGCCCGAGCGCGCATCGGGCAGCGATTTCCGCGACCTGCTGTCGCGCGGCAACCTCGCCCTGTTCGCGATCGACGAAGCGCACTGCGTCAGCGAATGGGGCCACGACTTCCGCCCCGATTACCGGCTGCTGCGGCCGCTGTTCGACCAGTTTCCCGACGTGCCCCGACTGGCGCTCACCGCCACCGCCGATGCGCATACTCGTGCCGACATCCTTGAACAGCTCGGCATACCGCACGACGGGTTGATCGTCGCCGGCTTCGACCGGCCCAACATCCGCTATCACATCACCCTGCGCGATCAGGGCACGCGCCAGATCGCCGACATCATTGCCGCCACCCCCGGCCCCGGCATCGTCTATGTCCAGTCGCGCGCCGGGACCGAACGGTTGGCGGAGGCGCTGGCCAAGACCGGGCGTCCGGTCCGCGTCTATCATGCCGGGCTCGATTCCGCGGTGCGTCAGCGTAACCAGCACGATTTCGTCGCATCCGAGGACATGGTGATGGTCGCTACCATCGCCTTCGGGATGGGGATAGACAAGCCCGACGTACGCTTCGTCGCGCATGCCGGACTGCCGAAATCGATCGAGGCCTATTATCAGGAGACCGGCCGAGCCGGGCGCGACGGCGATCCGGCGGTCGCGCATCTGTTCTGGGGGGCCGACGACTTCGCCCGCGCGCGCCAGCGGATCGGCGAGGTCGAACCGGCGCGCCAACCCGGCGAGCGGCAGCGGCTGAACGCGCTGGGCGCATTGGTCGAAACCGCGGGGTGTCGCCGTGCGATCCTGCTGCGCCATTTCGGCGAGTCGCCGCCCGAATATTGCGGCAATTGCGACAACTGCCTCACGCCGCCCAACGCGATCGACGCGACGCAGGTCGCGCAGAAATATCTGTCGGCAGTATTTCGCACCGGCATGATGTTCGGCGCGACCTATATCGAACAGGTGCTGACCGGCCAGTCGACCGAACGCAGCATGACCAACGGCCACGAAAACCTGTCGGTGTGGAACATCGTCGACGGCGACGAGACCGCACTGCTGAAGCCGGTCGGACGCGCGCTGCAACTGCGCGATGCGCTGCGCGCCAACGACCATGGCGGGCTGGAATTCGGCCCCGCCGCGCGCGGACTGTTGAAGGGCGGCGATACGCTGTCGCTGATCGTGCCGCCCAAGCGCGAGCGGCGGCGGCGCGGCAGCGGCACGGCTACTCCCAACCCGACCGGCGATCCGCTGTTCGAGGCGTTGCGCGCCAAACGCCGCGAACTGGCGCAGCAAGCCGGCGTGCCGCCCTATGTCATCTTTCACGACTCGGTCCTGCGCGACATGGCGACCGACCGGCCGCAGACGATCGGCGGGATGCGGCGCATCACCGGCATCGGTGAGAAGAAGCTGCAGGCGTATGGCGACGCGTTTCTCTCGGTAGTCAAGCAACACTGATCCTCTCCGTGCCGGGGAGGATTTGCGTCGTTCCGGTGGCGACGCTATCGTCCCTCCCTATGCAAATCCGCCGTATCGACGACCGCATCTCGGTCAGCCCGCAGATCACCGCCGACGACGTCGCCACGCTGAAGGCGCAGGGCTTCACCACCATCGTCAACAATCGCCCCGATGCCGAGGAAGCGGACCAGCCGGGCGGCGATACCATCGCCAAGGCGGCGGCGGCGGCCGGCCTCGCCTATCACGCGATCCCGATCACCCATGCCGGGTTCAGCCACCCGCAACTCGACGCCATGGCGGACGTGCTGGAACAGGCCGACGGTCCGATCCTCGCCTATTGCCGCTCGGGCACGCGATCCTGCAATCTGTGGGCGCTTGCCAGTGCCAAGGGCGGCCGCGACTCGGCCGAACTGATCGCAGCGGGCGGTACGGCGGGCTATGACCTGTCGGGCATCCGACCCATGCTGGACGCGCTTTCCAAAGGTTAAGTCGCGGGTACCTTAACGTACGTAACCACATCGGTTCAGGTGCTTAACCAAATCGCAACGGCCAATGCCCCATCCCTCTGTCCGTACCAACAGGGGTTATCGATATGGGCATTGGTCTGGACGGCGCCCGCTTTCTCCAGGAAAGCCGGGCAGAAGAAGCACAGCGCAGCACCGGCGCGGCGTGGTTCGAACTTGGCATCTGCTATTCGAGCGGAACCGGCGGCGCGGTGATCGATCTGGTCGAAGCGCACAAATGGTTCAACCTTGCCGCGATGTCGGGGCTGGAGGACGCACAGCATTGGCGCGCGGAAATCGCATGCGACATGACGCCGCGTCAGATCGCCGATGCGCAGAAAGCCGCCCGCGCCTTCCTGCGGACCGAAACCCGCCCGAACTGACCCGCTTGGCGGCCGGATGCACCGGCCGCCAAGCGGATCGGAACCCTATTCACCGCGTCCGATCCGAACGCCATCCCGGCGTGCCGGGACGATGTTCGTCGCGACCGGATCAGGGTCAGTCCGCCACCTTTTTCGGTGCGGCTTTTTTCGGTGCGGCCTTTTTGGCAGCAGGTTTTTTCGCCGCCGGCTTGGCATCGTCCTTTGCCGCCGCTTTCTTCGGTGCCGCCTTCTTCGCCACCGGCTTCTTCTTGCCCTTGGCCGGCGCCGCCGCCGCACGCTCGTCGATCAGTTGCGCCGCTTCTTCGAGCGTCAGCGCACCCGGTTCGATCGACTTCGGGATCGTCGCGTTGGTCGTGCCGTCGGTGACATACGGGCCATAGCGCCCTTCCATCAGCTTGATCTCGGCCTCGGTACGCGGATGCGCGCCCAGCACCTTCAGCGGCTCCTTCGCCGCGCCGCGCGCCGGACGTCCGCCACCCGCCGCCGCCTCGGCCAGCTTGACCACCGCCGCGTTCATGCCGGTTTCGAACACGTCCGCCGTCGTCTGCAACCGCGCATATTTGCCGGCATGCTTGAGATACGGGCCATAGCGCCCGATCGCCGACTCGATCGGCTCACCCGTTTCCGGATGGTTGCCGATGGTGCGCGGCAGGCTGAGCAGCTTGAGCGCCCATTCGAGGTTCAGTTCGCCGATATCCTTCGGGATCGACGCGCGCTTGGCATCCTTGCCCTCGCCAAGCTGGATATAGGGGCCGAACCGACCCGATTTCCGTTCGACTTCCAGTCCGGTTTCCGGGTCCTTGCCCAGTCCTTCGGGACCGGCGTCGCCGCCTTCCTCACCGCCCGGTTGCGCGAAGCGGCGGGTATATTTGCATTCGGGATAGTTGGAGCAGGCGATGAACGCGCCGAACTTGCCGCCGCGCAGCGCCAGCCGCCCCTCCCCGCAATTCGGGCACAGGCGCGGATCGGTACCATCGGCCTTGTCGGGGAACAGATAGCTGCCGAGGAATATGTCCAGCTCGGCGGTGATCGCGCTCGGCTGCTGCTCCATCACCTCCGACGTGCGCGGCTTGAAGTCGCGCCAGAACGCTTCGAGCACCGCCTGCCATTCGGCACGCCCGCCCGACACGTCGTCCAGTTCCTCCTCCAGCTCGGCGGTGAAGTCGTAGCCGACATATTTCTCGAAGAAGCGTTCGAGGAACGCGGTCAGCAACCGCCCGGTCTCCTCGGCGAAGAACCGGTTCTTCTCGACACGGACATAGCCGCGATCCTTCAGCACCTGAATGATCGAGGCATAGGTCGACGGACGACCGATCCCCAGTTCCTCCAGCCGCTTGACCAGCGACGCTTCGGAGAAACGCGGCGGCGGCTGGGTGAAATGCTGTTCGGCGACGACGTCCTTCTTGGCCGGGCTGTCGCCCGAGCGGAGAAGCGGCAAACGGCGCGAATCCTCGTCGGCCGCGTCGTCGCGCCCTTCCTCGTACAGCGCGAGGTATCCCGGGAAGAGCACGACCTGTCCGGTCGCGCGCAGCCCGGTCTGACCGGTCTGGTCCTCCAGCTCGACGGCGGTCCGCTCCATCCGCGCCGACGCCATCTGGCTGGCCAGCGCCCGCTTCCAGATCAGGTCGTACAGGCGGCCATGATCGCCCGACCCGGCACGATCCTTCGAAAAATCGGTCGGGCGAATCGCCTCGTGCGCTTCCTGCGCATTCTTGGCCTTGGTCTGATACTGACGCGGCTTGTCGGGGACGTAGCTGCCGTCATAGCGGTTGGCGATGGCACCGCGCGCGGCATCGATCGCCGATCCGTCCATCTGCACACCGTCGGTCCGCATGTACGTGATCGCGCCGTCCTCATAGAGCGACTGCGCCACCCGCATCGTATGGCTGGCCGAGAAGCCCAGCTTGCGCGCCGCTTCCTGTTGCAGCGTCGAGGTGGTGAACGGGGGCGGCGGATTGCGCGTCGCGGGCTTCGTTTCGACATTGGTGACGGTGAAGCGGCCATCGACCACCGCCGCCTTCGCGACCTCGGCCGATCCGGCATCGCCCAGCGACAGCTTGTCGAGCTTCTTGCCCTGCAATTTGACGAGGCGCGCGTCGAACGGCGTGCCGTCGGCCTCCATCTTCGCGACGACCGACCAATATTCCTGCGCGACGAACGTCTCGATCTCGCGCTCGCGCTGGACCAGCAGGCGCAGCGCGACCGACTGGACGCGTCCCGCCGATTTCGCGCCAGGCAGCTTGCGCCACAGCACCGGCGACAGGGTGAACCCGACCAGATAGTCGAGCGCACGGCGCGCCCGATACGCATCGATCAGGTCGGTATCCAGCTGACGCGGGGCCTTCATCGCGGCGAGGATCGCCGGCTTCGTGATCGCGTTGAACGTAACCCGCTCGACCTCCTTGGGCAGCGCGCGGCGCTTTTTCAGCACCTCCTGCACATGCCAGCTGATCGCCTCGCCCTCGCGATCGGGATCGGTGGCGAGGATCAGGCGATCGGCGGTCTTGGCCAGATCGGTGATCGCCTTCAGCTGCTTCGTCTTGTCGGCATACGTCTCCCAATCCATCGCGAAGCCGTCGTCCGGGTTCACCGACCCGTCCTTGGGCGGCAGGTCGCGGACATGGCCGTAGGAGGCGAGGACGCGGTAGTCGGACCCCAGATATTTTTCGATGGTCTTCGCCTTGGCGGGCGATTCGACGATGACAAGCTGCATGATGTGACGGTCGGTCCTTGTGCGTACGTACGCGAGAGTGGAGAGCGCCGGGGGGTGGCGTCAAGTCGGCGGATGCAGGTGACGGATCGCGGTTACGCTTTGATGGCAGGTCGTTACCCCAGGTTGACCCGCCCGCCGGCATGGCGGTCGAGCCGCCCGGCCAGTTCGAGTTCGAGCAGCACCGTCTGCACCACCGTCGTCGGGCATCCCGATTGCCGCACCAGTTCGTCGACCGCCACCGGCACCGGGCCGAGCAGTCCGGTGATCCGCGTCCGGTCGCCGTCGCTGGCGTCGGTCGCCGCCGGTTCGCCGACATAGCGCCCGCCCGGTGCCCGCACCGCGCGCGCATCGATCGGGCGGAGCATTTCGGCCACGTCGGCCGCGTTCTGCACGAGCGTTGCGCCCTCCCGAATCAGCAAATTGCATCCCTGCGCCCGAGGATCGAGCGGCGATCCCGGCACCGCCATCACCTCACGCCCCGCCTCCCCCGCCAGCCGGGCGGTGATGAGCGACCCTGATCGTGGTGCCGCCTCGACCACCACCGTGCCCAGCGCCAGCCCGGCGATGATCCGGTTGCGCGACGGGAAATGGCGGGCGAGCGGCTGCGTGCCCGGTGGCTGTTCGGCGATGAGCAACCCGCGAGTCGCCACCTCCTCCTGCAAGCCGGCATTTTCGGGCGGGAACACCACGTCGATGCCGCTGGCGATGACTCCGATCGTCGCATGGCCGATCGCGCCCTGATGCACCGCCGTGTCGATGCCGCGTGCCAGTCCCGACACCACGCAATATCCCGCCGCGCCCAGTTCCTCCGCCAAGCCCCGCGCGAACCGGCAGGCCGCCGCCGATGCGTTGCGGGCACCCACCATCGCGAAGCACGGCCGCGCCAGCAGCGACAGGTCGCCGCGCACGATCAGCGCGGGCGGCGCACTGTCCAGTTCGGCCAGCAACGCGGGATAGTCGGGATCGCCGAGCAGCAGAAACCGCCCGCCGAGCGCACGCACCGTCGCGATCTCCCGCCGCACCGCGCCTTCGTCGGCCAGCACCGGCGCCCTGCCGCCCCCGCGCGCCGCCAGCATCGGCAACGCATCGATCGCCGCCGCCGCATCGCCATAGCGATCGATCAACGCCCGGAACGTGACCGGTCCGATATTCGCCGACCGGATCAGCCGCAGCGCCGCGAAGCGGGCCGCTTGCGGCTCATTCACGCTTGCGGCCGATCCTCGGCTCGGTCCCGGCGACCAGTCGTTCGATATTCTCACGATGCTTCCACAGCACGATCAGCGCGAGGCCGAGGAACAGGATCACGAGATCGAACCGCCCGGCCCATGCCGCCGCGATCGGCGCGGCGACCGCCGCCGCCATGCCCGCGACCGACGAAATGCGTACCGTCGCCAGCAACCCCAGCCACATGATCGCATAGGCCAGTCCGGCGATCGGGCAGAGCGCGACGACGACACCCATCATCGTCGCCACCCCTTTGCCGCCGCGAAAACGCAGCCACAGCGGATGGCAATGCCCGATGAACGCCGCCGCACCGGCGATCGGTTCCTCGCCCGGAAACAGCGCCGCGACGATCCACACCGCCGCTGCCCCCTTCAACAGGTCGAGCAGCAGCGTCGCCGCCGCCAGCCCCTTGCGTCCGGTACGCAGCACGTTGGTCGCGCCGATATTGCCCGACCCGATCGTGCGCAGGTCGCCGGCACCGGCGCTGCGGGTCAGCAGGATGCCCCATGGAATCGATCCCAGCACATAGCCGATCAGCAACGCCGCCGCCGGCGGGATCCAGAGTATTTCGCTCGGCAGGATAGCCCCCTGAACTTGCCGTCTGTCGCATGGAGGGTAAGGGGTTCGGCGACGGCATGCAACGCGGCCGGATACGCCAAGGGGAGTATGCCCGGTGATGGGCCAGACGACGCAACCGATCCTGTTCTTCGATTCGGGCGTCGGCGGCCTGTCGGTGGTCGCGCCGACGCTGGCGCTGCTGCCGACCGCGCCGATCGTCTACGCCGCCGACTCGGCCGGTTTTCCCTATGGCACCCGGACCGAGGCGGAGATCGCGGCGCGGGTGCCGGCGCTGCTCGGGCGGCTGGTCGAGCGGTATCGCCCGCGCCTCGTCGTGATCGCGTGCAACACCGCATCGACCATCGCGCTGCCGGTGGTGCGTGCCGCGCTCGACGTGCCGGTGGTCGGCACGGTGCCCGCGATCAAGGTCGCGGCGGAACTGTCGCGCAGTCGCGTCATCGGCGTGCTCGGGACGCAGGCGACCGTCCGCCAGCCCTATGTCGACGACCTTGCCGCGCGCTTTGCCGGCGACTGCACCGTGCTGCGCCATGGATCGGCGGCACTGGTCGAACTGGCCGAGGGGGCGCTGGCCGGCGACGCACCGTCACTCGACCGGATCGCGACCGAACTTGCGGGGCTGTTTATGCAGGAACGGGGCGACCGGATCGACGTCATCGTCAACGCCTGCACCCATTTCCCCTTACTTGAGGCCGACATGATCGCGGTCGCGCCCGATGGCGTCCGCTTCGTCGACGGCGGCCCCGGCATCGCCCGCCGCATCGCGACGCTGACGGCGGGACAGCCCTTTCCCGAAGCGCCGGTCCCCGGACGACTTGTCTTCACCCGGCTGGGCGAGCGCGAACGGGCGATCGCCGCGACGCTGGCCCCACGCGGGTTCGCGTCGGTCGAAGCGCTTTGAGCTTTCGGTCATGGGCGCCGATGCTGAGACAAAATGTCCAAGGGGGTCGATCAGGGTAACCGCTTTT
Organism: Sphingomonas sp. Leaf62; assembly: GCF_001421915.1. Classification (NCBI taxonomy): domain Bacteria; kingdom Pseudomonadati; phylum Pseudomonadota; class Alphaproteobacteria; order Sphingomonadales; family Sphingomonadaceae; genus Sphingomonas; species Sphingomonas sp. Leaf62. Next base: position 247,031 of record NZ_LMLN01000013.1, read on the forward strand.
ATCCGCTGGAAACGCGACCGCGCAACAGGTACACCCGCGCCCCATGAGCATCGACGCAGTTCCGGCCCGCTCGGTCGATTACAACCGTGTCTTCGCACAGGCGATCGACCGCCTGCACGAGGAAGGGCGCTACCGCGTCTTCATCGACATCCTGCGCAACAAGGGGCAGTTCCCCAATGCGCGGTGCTTCGCCGGGCATAACGGGCCGAAGCCGATTACCGTCTGGTGTTCGAACGACTATCTGGCGATGGGCCAGCATCCCGCGGTCATCGCGGCGATGGAAGAAGCGCTGCATGACGTCGGTGCCGGCTCGGGCGGCACCCGCAACATCGGCGGCAACACCCATTATCACATCGACCTCGAAACCGAGCTCGCCGACCTGCACGACAAGGAAGCGGCGCTGCTGTTCACCAGCGGCTATGTCTCGAACGAGGCGACGCTGTCGACCATCGCCCGCATCCTGCCGGGCTGCATCATTTTTTCGGACGAGCTGAACCACGCGTCGATGATCGCGGGCATCCGGCATTCGGGCTGTGAAAAGCGGGTGTTCCGGCACAACGACCTCGCCCATCTCGAGCAGTTGCTGGCCGCCGAAGACCCGTCGGTGCCCAAGCTGATCGCGTTCGAAAGCGTGTATTCAATGGATGGCGACGTCGCGCCGATCCACGCGATCTGCGACCTTGCCGACAAATATAACGCGCTGACCTATCTCGACGAAGTCCATGCGGTCGGTATGTATGGCGCGCGCGGCGGCGGCATTTCCGAACGCGACGACGCGGCATCGCGACTGACGATCGTCGAGGGGACGCTGGGCAAGGCGTTCGGGGTGATGGGCGGCTATATCGCCGCCGATCGCACCGTGATCGACGTGATCCGCTCCTATGCGCCGGGCTTCATCTTCACGACCAGCCTGTCGCCGGTGCTGGTCGCCGGGGCATTGGCCAGCGTCCGCCACCTCAAAGGCTCGACTGCCGAGCGTGAGGGGCAGCAGGCGGCGGCCGCGACGCTCAAGACGCTGTTCGCCGATGCCGGGCTGCCGGTGATGGACACGACCACGCATATCGTGCCGCTGATGGTCGGCGACCCGGTAAAGGCCAAGCGGATCAGCGACATCCTGCTGCGCGAATACGGCGTCTATGTTCAGCCGATCAATTATCCGACCGTCCCGCGCGGCACCGAACGGCTGCGCTTCACGCCAGGGCCAGCGCACGACACCGCGATGATGCGGGAACTGACCGCCGCACTGGTCGAGATCTGGGGCCGGCTGGAACTGCGCAAGGCAGCCTGAACGCCGGTCCCGGCGGATCGGCGGCAAGCCGGCGCTGTTCCATTGCGCCGGTGTTACTTCGCCCCGAACCTATGGCTGCGCCAACAGTCCGGTGAGCAGCGTCAGCACCGCCAGTCCGACCGACAGCGGCACGCGCAGCTTCATCCACCACGCCGGTACATGCCCTGCACGCACCAGCGCCATGTCGACCAGCAGCGATCCGAGCAGCCCTGCCGCCACGATCGCCGATGCCGACAGGACCGACGCGAACAGGACCGCGCCAGCGACCAGCGCGACCAGCGTCGGCACCACCGCGATGCCCAGCCACAGCGTCAGCGCCGCGCCGGCCACCCGCGCCGACACCGCGCCCCACCACATCCCGCCCAGAAAGCTCAGGATCAGCGCCGAATAGAATAAAGCCAGCGCCAGCATCATGCCGCCCTTGGCCGGATCGATCAGCCGTACCGCGACCGCGACGATCGGCGGCAAGAGCCCGGCATAGCCCAGCAGCAACGCGGCGATCGGCGGACGGACCACCGGAGCAGCATCGACCCCGTCAGCCACGGCAATATCCCTCGCCCGGCTTGACAGTCAGACAGTCCTTCTTGCCCGCCAGCCATTTCAGCCCGGTCGCATCGCCGTCGGTCGGTCGCAGCAGCAGCGTTTCGCCCCCGCGTTCGAACCGGATGCCTTCCGGTGTAACCGTGCCGACGAAATCGCCCTTGTTGTCGAGGTCATATTGCATTTCGAGCTTCACATCGCCCTGCGCCGGATCGCTGACGACCAGATAGGTGCCTTCGACGCCGACCCAGCGGCCGAGATAGCGGGTCGCTCCCAGTGTCGCGGTATCGCTGGCGGTCGGGGTTGGCGTGGGAGTCGGGGATGGTGCCGGAGTCGGTGCCTTCGGCGCGGGCAGCGGCGTGGCGGCGCTGTTTTCGATCGCCGCCTGTGTCGCAGCACCTTCGCTGCGCCGTTCCGACGCGCCGCACGCACCCAATGCAAGTGCCGCGACGATGATCGTTCCACGCATCCTTGCCATCCCTTTCGCCTTTCCCAATGACCTCAGCCTAGCGCCCGGCCATCCCGACGGCTAGAAGCGGCCCATGGCCCGTATCGCAATCGCATCCGACCACGCCGCCCTAGGGCTCAAGGCAGAACTCGTCACTTGGTTGCACGACCAGGGGCACGAAGTCGCCGATCTGGGGCCTAACGAACCGGCCAGCGTCGACTATCCCGACTATGGATACAAGCTGGCACAAGTAGTTAGCGGCAAGGATGCCGATTTCGGCGTCGCCTTGTGCGGATCAGGCATCGGCATTTCGATCGCGGTCAATCGCGTCGCCGCATGCCGCTGTGCGCTGGTGTCCGAACCCCTGTCGGCGGCACTGGCGCGCGAACATAACGACGCCAACGTCATCGCAATGGGCGCACGGCTGGTCGGCAGCGAAATGGCGAAGGCGTGTCTGGCCGCCTTCCTCTCCACCCCGTTCGGCGGCGCCCGCCATCAGCGCCGCGTCGACAAGCTGGGTACTCCTCCGGCGTAAGCAGAAGAATTGGGTTCACGCGAAGGCGCGGAGACGCGGAGGGCGTGCGCTGCCCCCGCTCGCGCCGGCGAGCCTTCTGTTCACCTCGCAACCGGGCTGCAAAGGATCGCTGCGTGATAGGTGTCCGCGTGCACGACGCTTTCGCGTCTCCGCGCCTTTGCGTGAACCACCTTCTTCTACCGCCGGCCTGAAACCCAATTCCCCGGGTGGCATTTCGATGACACCCGGACTAAAGCGCGCGCGACCTCTTTTTCAGCGGGAGCCGCGCCCCATGACCGACCAGTTCCGCCCCGACGGTTTCTTCGAAACCACCCTAGCCGATGCCGACCCCGCCGTGTTCGCGGGCGTTACCCACGAACTGGAGCGCGAGCGCTATCAGATCGAGTTGATCGCATCGGAAAACATCGTTTCGAAGGCGGTGCTGGAAGCACAGGGTTCGGTCTTCACCAACAAATATGCCGAGGGTTATCCCGGCAAGCGTTACTATCAGGGGTGCCACCCCTCCGACGAGGTCGAGCTGCTGGCGATCGATCGCGCCAAGCAGCTGTTCGGCTGCGGCTTCGTCAACGTCCAGCCGCATTCGGGCGCACAGGCGAACGGCGCGGTGATGCTGGCGCTGACCAAGCCCGGCGACACGATCATGGGCATGAGCCTCGACGCGGGCGGTCACCTGACCCACGGCGCGAAGGCGGCGATGTCCGGCAAGTGGTTCAACGCGGTCCAATATGGTGTCGATCGCGAAACCCATCTGATCGACTATGACGAGGTCGCGGCACTGGCGCGCGAGCACAAGCCGACGCTCATCATCGCCGGCGGCTCGGCCTATCCGCGCCACATCGATTTCGCCAAGTTCCGCGCGATCGCCGATGAAGTCGGCGCGAAGTTCATGGTCGACATGGCCCATTTCGCCGGCATCGTCGCCGCCGGCCTGCACCCGACCCCGTTCGGCCAAGCGCATGTCGTCACCACCACCACCCACAAGACGCTGCGGGGCCCGCGCGGCGGCATGGTGCTGACCAACGACGAAGCCATCGCCAAGAAGATCAATTCGGCGGTGTTCCCGGGGCTGCAGGGCGGTCCGTTGATGCACGTGATCGCGGCCAAGGCGGTCGCATTCGGCGAAGCGCTGCGTCCCGAGTTCAAGGACTATATCCGCGCCGTCGTCGAGAACGCACAGACGCTGGCCGCCACGCTCAAGGATCGGGGTGCCAACGTCGTCGCCGGCGGCACCGACACGCATCTGGCGCTGATCGACCTGACCCCGCTGGGCGTCACCGGCCGCGATGCCGACGAGGCGCTGGAGCGCGCGGCGATCACCTGCAACAAGAACGGCATCCCGTTCGACCCCCTCCCCCCGGTCAAGACCAGTGGCATCCGCGTCGGATCGCCCGCCGGCACCACCCGCGGTTTCGGCAAGGCCGAGTTCACCGAGATCGGCCATATGGTCGCCGACGTGCTCGACGGCCTGCGTGCCAAGGGCGAGGCCGGGGACCCGCAAGTCGAAGCGGACGTTAAGGCACGGGTTCGGGCGCTGTGCGAACGGTTCCCGATCTATCCGGGTCTGTAAGGAGGTCACATGGTCAAGGACAAATCGGTCGGCAAGAGCATGGCGAAATGGGGCGCGCTGGGCGCGGTCATCGCCATTCCGGTGCCGTTTGTCGGCCCGCTGATCGGCGCGGCTGCCGGTGCGGGCTATGCCTATTACAAGGCGAAGAAGCAGACGCGTTACTGACGCGCCCCGCCCGTGCCGCCATGTGGCGGCGCGGGCGGTTTGACAGGAAGACCGATGCGCTGCCCGTTCTGCGCCCATGACGACAGCCAGGTGAAGGACAGCCGTCCCAGCGACGACGGCGCGGCGATCCGGCGACGGCGGCAATGCTCCGGCTGCGGCGCGCGGTTCACGACGTTCGAACGCATCCAGTTGCGCGACCTGACCGTGGTCAAGTCGGGCGACCGCCGCCAGCCTTTCGACCGCGACAAGCTGCTCCGCTCGGTCGCCACCGCCTGTCGCAAACGGCCGATCACGCCGGCACAAGTCGAGCGCCTCGTGTCGGGTATCCAGCGCCAGCTGGAAACCACCGGGGACAGCGAAGTCGCCTCGGGCCGGATCGGCGAGTTGGTGATGGAGGGACTGCAAGGCCTCGACCCGGTCGCGTACATCCGCTTCGCCAGCGTCTACAAGGACTTCCGCGAGGCGAAGGATTTCGAGGAATTTGCCGGCACGGTCGGGGATGCGGCGAAGGGGTAAGACCTTCACCGCGCCTACTCGCCCCTTGCCCAACCCACACCGTTCGGTCCGAGCAGCTTCGAGCTTGTCGAGAAGCGTCCGTCGAGAACGCGTTACCGGTAACGCCCTTCCCCCGGTCAAGTTCGAGCAGTATCGAGCCGGTAGAGACACGCCCGTCGAGAACCCAAGGCCCGCCATGTTCCACGTCTACATCCTGAAATGCTCGGACGGCACCTATTACACCGGCCACACCGACGACCTCGACCGCCGCGTCGGCGAGCATCAGTCCGGCACGATCCCCGGCTACACTGCCGATCGTCGCCCGGTCGAACTGATGTGGAGCGAGACGTTTCAGACCCGAACCGACGCGCTGGACCGGGAGGCTCAGGTCAAGGACTGGTCGAAGAAGAAAAAGGAAGGCCTGTTCCGCGGCGATTGGTCGACGATCTCGACCGCAGCGAGTGCTCGACAGCCGAATCTCGACAGGCTCGATGCTGCCCGAACCGAACGGGAGGGTAGCGCGACCACCCAACCCGTCATCGTCCTCGTCCGCCCGCAACTCGGCCAGAATATCGGCAAGGCCGCCCGCGCCATGCTGAACTTCGGCCTCACCGACCTGCGGCTCGTCGCCCCGCGCGATGGCTGGCCCAATCCCGAAGCCGGCCCGGCCGCCAGCGGGGCCGATCAGGTCCTGCGCGATGCCGTGGTCTACGACAGCGTCGCCGATGCCGTCGCCGACTGCGCGCATGTCTACGCCACGACCGTCCGCAAGCGCGGCATCACCAAACCGGTCGTCACCCCCGAGGTCGCCGCACAGGCGATTCGGGCCGATGCCGGTCGCTCGGCGATCCTGTTCGGCCCTGAACGCTCCGGTCTCGAAACCGATGACGTGGCGCTCGCCCGCACGATCCTGACCGTGCCGATCAATCCCGAATTCGGTTCGCTCAATCTCGCGCAGGCGGTGATCCTCGTCGCCTATGAATGGTCGAAGGGGCAGGATCTCGCCAGCCCGTCGATCGTCGACCTCGGCGAACCCGCCCCGCACGAAGAACTGGAGGGCATGATCGGCCAGCTGGACGACATGCTGGAAGCCGCCCGCTTCTTCTTCCCGCCCGAACGCGCTGTCACCTCGCGCCGGACGCTGCGCACGCTGCTGACCAAGCCCGGCTGGACGTCGCAGGAGGTGCGCACGATGCGCGGCGTGCTCTCGGCGCTCGACGGGGCGAAGCGGCGACGCTGACGCCGGTTGAACGGCAGCGCGGACCGCGATAGCCTCGCGCGTCCGCCCGATCCGAAAGACCAGCCATGCGCTTCAAAACCCTCGCACTCCTCGCTGCCGCGCTGATCGTGACACCGTTGTCGGCCGCCACCGCGCCACAGACGGCGAAGACCGCCGAACCTGCATGGCAGGCAGCGACAAAGCTGAAGCGCGGCGTCAACATCATCGGCTATGACCCGCTATGGCGCGATCCCGCCAAGGCGCGGTTCCAAACGAAGCATTTCGCGATCATCAAACGGGGCGGCTTCGATTTCGTCCGCGTGGTGTTGCAGGCGTTCGAGCACATGGACGCGCAGAACCGGCTCGATCCGCAGTGGCTGGCGACGCTCGACCGGGTCGTCAACGAAGCAACCGCCGCCGGCCTGACCGTCATCCTCGACGAACACGACTTCAACCCCTGTTCGGCAGCACCCGACGCCTGCGAACCGAAGCTGGTCGCGTTCTGGCAGCAGATCGGCGAACGTTATCGCGGCGTGCCCGACAGCGTGATCTTCGAACTGCTCAACGAACCGCATGCCCCCCTCGACGCCGCGCGATGGAATGCGATGCTGGCCAAATTGATCCCGGTGGTGCGCGCGACCAACCCCAATCGCACGCTGGTGATCGGTCCGACCCGCTGGAACAATCTCGAAGAATTGCCGACGCTGAACCTGCCGCGGGACGACCGGAACATCATCGTGACGTTCCATTACTACGAACCCTTCCGCTTCACCCATCAGGGCGCGCCGTGGGCCGACGATATGGCGAAGGTCAGCGGCATCCCCTTCACCGTCGCCGACGAAGCCCGGATCAAGGCCGATTACGACAAGGTTGCGGCGTGGTCGAAGGCGAATAACCGCCCGATCCTGCTCGGCGAATTCGGCGCGTACGACAAAAGCGGCATCCCGATGGAAGCCCGCGTCCGTTATACCTCAGCGGTCCGCCGCGAGGCGGAGGCCCATGGCTTCCCCTGGGCCTATTGGCAATTCGACAGCGACTTCATCTTGTACGACATCGACAAGAATCGCTGGGTCGAACCAATCCAGCAGGCGCTGGTGCCGACCGGTAAATAAATCGGACTGAACTGATGGGATGGATGCCCCCTTCGAGCGGCGTCGTATGATGCCGGACCGGCACCGGGAGGTGCCAAGCGAAGGAGGAGCAGATGACCGACGTCCACATCCTCGCCATCGACCTTGCGAAGCGCAGCTTCCAGATCTACGCGACAGCGCCGGGAGGGTCGTGTATGGATGCCCCCGGTTTTGCAAGGCGATTTTCCGACGTTCTGGCGGCTCGGCGCTTATATCGTTTGTGTGTCAGGCCTGTTCGCGTGGCTCATCGTTTGCCACTGGCCGGTATGCAGTTCGAAGAACGCGGTCCACATCGGTTCAGAGAGCTACGATGCTCGCGCCCCGGGACTGGTTTCCACGTCCTGAACATTGAAGTCCTTGCCGCATAATCGTCAGTCGATCGCCTTGCGAGGGCCGCGAAGCCCCCAGGCGCTTACCGGTTCGCTTCAGAGGAAGACGACCGGCTTACGCCATCCGATAATTCTCTTCTCGCGTCATCATCGCCCAGATCATGCGCGCCATCTTGTTGGCCAAGGCGACCGCAGCCACCATTCGCGGCTTGCGACCGAGCACATGGCCGTGAGCTGCTGCCGGTCTGGTAGACACGAGGTTAAGCTACCTGCGCTTGCCGCTCGAAGTCCAT
>NZ_LMLN01000015.1:0-1875 GCF_001421915.1 Sphingomonas sp. Leaf62
CCCCCATCGAGCCGATGAATTGCGAGCTATGGTGGCGGAAGCGCGTCGCAGCAACTAGGCAGCGGCCCTATAAACTCATGCAATCGCGAAGGAGCCCCTGCCATTCGCTTTGCTTAGATGCGCTTGTACCGAGATATGTGAGCTTGTACCGAGATATGTGAGCACATTCTTTGTCCCGGCCCCCAAATATGTCCACTCTCCAATGAGCACGAACGAGTAGCCGAAGTTGAGGAGTCGACGTCGTGCCATGAACGTCCATTTTTAGGTCTCGTTAGACTTCCGTTCGTTCGGCCAACTCCAAAGCGTCCTCGACATCGACGCCAAAATAGCGAACGGTGCTGTCAATCTTTGTGTGACCAAGTAGGATCTGAACGGCGCGGAGATCGCCGGTCGCCTTGTAAATAATTGAAGCCTTCGTTCGCCGAAGCGAGTGCGTTCCGTAACCCTGCGGCGGAAGGCCGATGCCGATCACCCATTCCCGCACAAGGCGGGCATATTGGCGTGTGCTCATGTGAGCCATATAATTGTTGCGGCTCGGGAAAACGAAATCGTTCAGTGTACCACCGCGTCGTTCCAGCCACGCACGTATTATTTTACGAGCCGTATCCATAAGTTCGAACTGAACAGGACGCTTGGTTTTCTGCTGTACGATGAGGGCGCGATCACGGACACGTCCACCTGAAGCCAGGCCGCCACTGCGAACTCTGACCACATCACGGCCGCGTAATTTGCTATCGATAGCAAGGTCGAACAGCGCTCGATCACGTAATCGCCGGTGTTGATCAAGCCAAAAGCGAATTGCCCAAACTTGCTGCTGCTTAAGCGCCCGCTTGGTGCCAACCAATCGCCCCTCATTCCAGGGGCGAAGTTCGTGCAAGGCGGGGTCCATCACCGAGTGACCCATCGCTATTCTCCATTGCGACGAGTCTGTGCCAGCACCATAATCGACCGCAGTAAATGGGCGGTTTGCAAACATGGGGGATGCCCTGTCTCCCAGATACGTTAAGGATCTTTCGATACTTATGACGGCAAAGGCCTTGGCCTATGTCACTTTTGGAGGATCATTGGCGGCTGCAATTGTGGTTTTGTCGAATCATCGAACTTGCGTATGGAAATGGTAGCCATCTGACGGTTGATGCCGAAAATCGCCTTACGGATCGCCGGGCAGATCCGGTTATGATTGCCTGCTAGGTGTACGTTCGTTTTGCGTTTTCGCGACAGGTGACAACCGGATGGCTCTATCACCCGACTATTATGCCGTTCTCGGTGTGCCATCGACGGCAAGTCGCGACACTATACACTCCGCGTGGAAGGCGCTGCTCCGTCAATATCATCCCGATGCCAATCATGGTGTGGACGTTTCAGCTCGCGCAAAGGAGATCAATGAGGCGTATGCCGTTTTGGGCAAGGAGGAAGCACGCGCCGCCTATGATCGCTTACATTTCATGCCGTCCGCTCATGAATCTAGCGCGGATCGCTCGGTTTATTCAAGGAAAGCCGGCAAGCGCGCCATGCGAGCTACCCCGTCCATGCGGCCCAGTGATAGCTTCTCGCAGCCGCTCAACTCCAACGATTGGCTGATTGGCCTTTTTCTGTTAATCCTCACCGCCGCACCGTTGGCTACCATCCTCGTGCTGTATTACGAGAAGCCCGGTTTGACATCTACGGTTCGACATAGCGTGGCAGTTCACCAAGTACCATAGCCGGCCAAAGCCGTCCGCACCTCGTCGGACGTCATGATCGGATTTGCACAGTCTGCTTCCTAAAGCGGTCACAACGCGGTGATGAACAAGTGGCAGAACTTCGGCAGCTCAGAGGGGGTTGCGGATGTCTGGTCCTGGGTCTGCGCTGCCGCAGCGCTGGCAGCTCCCGACC
>NZ_LMLN01000016.1:0-2231 GCF_001421915.1 Sphingomonas sp. Leaf62
CCGCGGATCGAAGCTGCCTGGCTGTCGGGACAGCATCTCGCGGAGTTCGTCGGATCGACAAATTGGGCTGTTTCCAAACAGCATGTCCGATGCTGAGACTCATAAGACGACGTTCAGCGGCGTCGGCGAGACTCCCAGCTTCGGACGCTCGTTAATGTGCACCGGCCAGTGCTTCCTGCGACCGCACCCATGACGCGCAACCGTAGGAAGTGGGCACATTTGCAACTGTCGTCTTCGGAGTTCCATTCCGTCGAAAGCGAACTTGAAGGACCAAGCTCCTGGCACGTCCTCAGCGCAATGGTCTCATCCAATCTGACCGCAATATCGACAATTCCAATGCTCGCCCAATATCGAGAATGGAGCTAAGATACGGACCTGATTGTCGGTTTATGTGAAGCGTCGGCATCACGCGAAGCCGGGGGATGAGGATGCATTCGAAGAAGCTGGCTGTCCGCAACTTTCGTAGGTTGCAGGACGTCGTTATCGATCTCGCCTCCGATATCTCGATCTTCGTCGGCGCCAACAACAGCGGAAAGACCTCGGTCGGGCACGCTCTTCAACTGTTCACCGGGCATGGCCGTTTCAATATCCATGATTTCAGCGCAGAGTTATGGCCGGAAATCATCTCGTTCGGGGCCGGCGAGGAAGGCGCTGCGCTGCCGACCGTGGAAATCGATATCTGGCTGGAGATTGGCGCCGAGGACGTCCACCGCGCGATCGATCTCCTGCCGAGCCTCGCGTGGGACAGCACGTTTGTTGGAATGCGCGTCGCCTATGCTCCGATCGACCCTCAGGCCACGCGCGCCAGATATATCGACGCGCGCGATCGCGCCCTCGCCGCGGTCGACAAGGACGAACATGATGTCCCGGTGTTCGACCCGGCCCCGCGACACCTTCGCGATTAGCTGCGCGATCATCTGAACGACGAATATGAGCTACGCTACTTCGTGCTCGACCCGGCGAAGTTCGACGCCAACATGGTCGCCGAAATCGGCTACGTCCCGGCTTCGCTCGCAGGACGCGATCGCAGCGGGCGCGAGATTTTAAACGGTATTCTCCGGATCGATTTCCTCAACACCCAGCGCCATCTGTCGGATAGTCCTGGCGGTGCCCGCGCGGAGGACCTGTCGCGCGTGCTCAGCCGCTTCTACGGCCGCAATCCCGAGCAGAAGGGCGAGGATCTCGACGCCCTTCGGGCGCTCGCCGCGTCCGAAGTTTCGCTTAACGAGCATCTCGAGCGCGTGTTCGAGCCGACTCTCAGGAGCCTCGCCAAGCTCGGCTATCCCGGGCTGTCGAACCCGCGGATGATGATACGATCGGCGCTCGATCCGGCTCAGATTATGAGCAACCGCGACGGCGCGCTGGTCCACTATGCGGTTGGCCCGGATGATTGCGCGCCCGATCCGCCGACGCTGCCCGACCACTACAACGGGCTGGGGTTTAAAAACCTCATGTTCATGGTGGTCGAGCTTCTCGATCTGCACGCCCAGTGGCTGGCGATCGAGGAGAACCGCCCGCCAGTCCATCTGATCTTCATCGAGGAGCCCGAGGCGCATCTCCACGCCCAGTTGCAGCAGGCCTTCATCCGCAAGGTTATGGATATCAATGCCGCACCGATGTGATCTGGGGTGGCGATACGCTTTCGTTGGCAGGCCGCACGCTCGAGGAAGCGTTCGCGCTCAAGAACCTCGCCTGGTCCCAACATAAGGACCGAAAGCCGCTCCAGCTCCGCATTGCCAAGAATGACGAGAAGCATCTCGGCGAGCTGGCCGCCCGCATTCACAAGCGCGTACAGGCGAAGAGCTTCAGCAAGACCGACTTCGCCCTCGCGTTACTTGCCGAGGATCCCGCAACCTGGGTTGTGCCGGAATACATCGCTGACGGCCTTCGCTGGCTCGAAGCTGGAATCGCACCCCCAGACCCCGAGCCCGACGACGAGGTGGGCGCGGAAGAGATGGCCGGTGCCGGGGCCGACGCCGCTGCTGCGCTCGAGCCGGATAGCGAGGTTGCCGCGTGACCAGCCGCATCGGCAGCCCCGACACGCCGGCGGACATCGAGGTCCGCGCCTGCCTCGATTGCAAAGTCCCACGATCGTTCGTCATGGTTGCGGGTGCTGGCTCGGGCAAGACAACGGTGCTGTCAGTCTAACGCGAACCGCTCTCCACATGATGCAGTCTGAGCTGCTGCCGGTCTGGTAGACACGAGGTTAAGCTACCTGCGCTTGCCGCTCG
>NZ_LMLN01000017.1:0-3227 GCF_001421915.1 Sphingomonas sp. Leaf62
ATTTGTCGATCCGACGAACTCCGCGAGATGCTGTCCCGACAGCCAGGCAGCTTCGATCCGCGGTCCGAGAATCCAGTCGCCGCAGGCGCCTAGCCGGATATCAGCGTTCCAGATCGCGCCGTGGTTCAACGCGTCGACCCTCGCATACCGCCAGCGATGAACGCTGGTCGCGATGACGGCAGGCAATTCGGCGCCGATATTATCCGCGAACGCCGCGAGAAGCGCGCGTTGTACCGTGTCCGGTTCGTCTTCGAGATGCGCGCGCGACCAATCGGCACTGGCCTGAAGGACCCAGGCCTCCGGTCCAGTCCGAGTTGGCTTGGCCGAGTTGCGAACTGCGGATCCGATGATGCCGAGATCCGTGAGCCGATCGCGATCGATCGGTACGGGGCCATCGAATGCTGCCATGACGGTCCAGCACGGATCGGACACCGCGGAACGGGCTGCATCGGCCAGCGTGACATCGTGGGCGACGACCAGGGGCGCGACCTGTTCGGCGGGCACCGCGACGATTGCCGCGTCGAACCGCTCGTTACCGATCCACCATTCGCCATCATAGGTCAGGGTGTCGATGGCAGTGTTCCAGCGGACGTCGCCGCCGTTCGCCATCGCACGGATCGGTGCGCTCATCGCCGGCGTCCCGACCCACGCATCCGGGCCAGCGGGCGACCAGCGAGCGACATGGCCGTCTTGCGCCCAGCGCTCGACCTGCGCGACGAACGCGGGATCGCGTGCCGTCAGATATTGCGCGCCGTGATCGAATGCGGCCTCCCCCACCGGGGTGTCGATGCGGCGGGTCGACATGCGGCCACCCGGCCCGCGCCCCTTGTCAAACACGATGACGTTGTGACCCTGATGACGAAGCGTCTGCGCACACGAAAGGCCCGCCATTCCCGCCCCGATGATTCCGATCCGCATGACTATCCCCGTGCCGGCGTTCGGCAAACGAACTTGCTGTAGACCGGACGGTTTCAAACGCGGAGTTTGTCGATTGGAGCCGACCACGCGCAGATTTCGTCTTGGGCGATCGGCTCCAGGATGACGGTTCAACTTCGAATGTCTCCGCCGCCGAAGACGACCTGATTGCGCATGGCGGGGGCGAACAGGCCGTATAGAAACGACAGGTTGCCACCGCTCACCGCATCGAGCGCCGCACGGTGATCGGGTGACAGGGTAAGGCCAAGTGCGGCGACATTGTCGGTTACCTGCTCCGCCCGGCTCACGCCCATCAGCGTCGAGGTGACGCCAGGCTGCCCAACCACCCAGGACAGTGCGACGCGCGCCGGCATCTCGTTAATCTCCGCGGCGACGCGTTTTAGTTCGTCGAGGATCTGCCAGTTGCGCTCAGTGAACAGCGTGTCGCCAAACGGATTGTCGCCATCGAGCCGCTTGTCGTTGGCGGGCCGCGCCGCGTCGTCCTGCCCGGCTTGATTAGGGACGCCGCCCGCGCGCTTCGGACCCGCCTCGACGGTCGCGCGGTCGTATTTGCCAGTAAGCAGGCCATAGGCGAGAGGGCTCCAGGGCACGAAACCCATGCCGGCCGATCGCGCGAGAGGCAGATGTTCGGCCTCGACCCCGCGTTCGACCAGCGAATAGAAATATTGCAGGCCGATCGGCGCCGGATCGCCCTGGACCCGCGCCAGCGTCGCGAGTTCGGCGACGTACCAGGCCGGGGTGTTGGATATACCCCAGTAGCGGATCTTGCCCGCTGCGACGAGCGCGGTCATCGTCCGCAACAGTTCCTCGGGCGGGGTTATGCCGTCCCAGACATGTACCCAGTACAGGTCGATGAAGTCCGTCCGGAGTCGGCGGAGCGATCCTTCGACGGACGCCAGGATGTGGCGCGCGCCGTTGCCGCCTGCATGATAGCCGCGGCCGGTTGCAAACCCCGATTTCGTCGCGATCACCAGCTGATCGCGCGACGATTGCGCGGCGACAAAACTACCGACCATCTCTTCCGATCGCCCGCCGGCATAGACGTCGGCGGTGTCGATGAAATTGCCGCCAAGATCCGTGTAGCGATTGAACACCGCGTGGCTTCCGCTCTCGTCCAGCCCCCATTGCGGCGTGCCGAAGGTCATCGTACCGAGTGCCAGCGGGCTGACGAGAAGGCCGGAGCGGCCGAGCGGGCGATAGGTGTCGAGTTTCATGATCGCATCCTGCAGTGTGTCGTCTCCAGATGGACGCAGGACGGCGCGAGGATTAGATCATCTGGGGCGCATGGGTTGCTGAAGGATGTTCAGGAATGGATCGCGATCTCTGGTCCGGTCTCGCGGTGTTCGAGACGATCGTCGAGGCTGGCAGCTTCGCGCGAGCGGCGACGCGGCTTGGATTGTCCGCCTCGGCTTTGAGCCATGCGATGCGGTCGCTCGAAACGAAACTGGGCGTCCGGCTGCTCGACCGTACCACCCGGTCGCTGGCGCCGACGCTTGCAGGTGAGGAATTGCTGGTGCGGTTGAAACCGGCGATCGCTTCGGTCGCGGGCGCGCTGGCCGACCTCGATAACGCCCGCGAACGACCGGCGGGGCGGATCCGGGTCAGCGCACACCGGGTCGCGGCGCTCTACTCCATCCTGCCGCGACTGACCGACTTTGCGCGCGCCTATCCCGACATCGCGGTTGAACTGGTGGTCGACGACGGGTTTGTCGACATCGTCGCGGACCGTTTCGACTGCGGGGTCCGGCACGCGCAGACGCTGCAGGCCGACATGATATCGGTACCGATCAGCGCGACGGTCCCGCTCGTCTTCGTTGCCGCCCCGGACTACCTCGCAGACCATCCCGCACCCGCCGATCCCGACGATCTCGTCGCGCATCGGTGCCTGTGTTACCGGTACACGTCGTCCGGCGTCGTACACCGATGGGAATTCGAGCGGGATGGCCGGACGGTGGAACGGTCGGTCCGCGGCGACTTCATCACCAACGATATCGACGTGATGCGTGACGCCGCGGTGGCAGGGCTAGGAGTGACTTGCCTGCCGCTGCCGCACGCTGCGCTGGAACTGGCCGAAGGTACGCTGGTCGAAGTGCTCGCCGGCTGGGCACCCCTACTGGCACCGAACCACCTCTATTATCCGAACCGCCGCCAACCGACTGCCGCTTTCCAGGCCTTCGTGGCGGCGATGCGCGTCTGATGGCAAGCGTACTTTCTTAAGATTAGGAGCATTCGACTATCAGGACCGCGGGGCGCTTCGTTCGGGGAGGTCGCCGTCAGCCTTCGAAGATCCG
>NZ_LMLN01000018.1:2500-4474 GCF_001421915.1 Sphingomonas sp. Leaf62
CGATACACTGCTCTGCCGAGTTTCGTGTCGTGCATCCTGACGGATGCCGATCCAGTGTTGTCGTTGGTGGTGTGGACTCTCAAGCGTGAGGTAAGGGCAATTCGTGGATGCCTTGGCATGTACAGGCGATGAAGGACGTGGCACGCTGCGATAAGCGTCGGTGAGGTGTGAGCAACCTTTGACCCGACGATTTCCGAATGGGGAAACCCACCTATCCGTTTAATCAGCTGAGCCGCTGGGCGGCACGCTTCATGCGTGTCGCCTCGGGGCGCAGGTGGTTAGGCGGACAAGGTATCTTGAGACTGAATACATAGGTTTCGAGAAGCGAACCCGGCGAACTGAAACATCTCAGTACCCGGAGGAAAAGACATCAACCGAGATTCCGTTAGTAGTGGCGAGCGAACGCGGACCAGGCCAGTGCCTGGATTTCAACTAGCAGAACGCTCTGGAAAGAGCGGCCATAGCGGGTGACAGCCCCGTATGCGAAAGTGATGATCCAGGACTCGAGTAGGGCGGAACACGTGTAATTCTGTCTGAACATGGGGGGACCACCCTCCAAGCCTAAATACTCGTACATGACCGATAGCGAACTAGTACCGTGAGGGAAAGGTGAAAAGCACCCCGATGAGGGGAGTGAAACAGTACCTGAAACGGATTGCCTACAAGCAGTTGGAGCCCTTTTATGGGGTGACAGCGTACCTCTTGCATAATGGGTCTGTGACTTAATCTGTCAAGCAAGCTTAAGCCGTTAGGTGTAGGCGCAGCGAAAGCGAGTCTGAATAGGGCGAATGAGTTTGACGGATTAGACCCGAAACCCGGCGATCTAGGCATGACCAGGATGAAGGTGGGGTAACACCCACTGGAGGTCCGAACCGATTAACGTTGAAAAGTTACCGGATGAGTTGTGTTTAGGGGTGAAAGGCCAATCAAGCCGGGAAATAGCTGGTTCTCCGCGAAAACTATTGAGGTAGTGCCTCGGATGGACACCTTATGGGGTAGAGCACTGGATGGTTGCGGGGGTCGCGAGATCTACCAATACTAACCAAACTCCGAATACATAAGAGTGATATCCGGGAGACAGACGGCGGGTGCTAAGGTCCGTCGTCAAAAGGGAAACAGCCCTGACCTACAGCTAAGGTCCCCAAGTCGTGTCTAAGTGGGAAAGCATGTGGGAATCCCAAAACAACCAGGAGGTTGGCTTAGAAGCAGCCATCCTTTAAAGAAAGCGTAACAGCTCACTGGTCTAAACAAGGGTTCCTGCGGCGAAGATGTAACGGGGCTCAAGACACGCACCGAAGCTTAGGGTGTGGATTTATATCCACGCGGTAGCGGAGCGTTCCGTACGCCTGTGAAGCGATCTGGTAATGGGTCGTGGAGGTATCGGAAGTGCGAATGCAGACATGAGTAGCGATAAAGAGGGTGAGATGCCCTCTCGCCGAAAGACCAAGGGTTCCTGCGCAAGGCTAATCCGCGCAGGGTGAGCCGGCCCCTAAGACGAGCCCGAAGGGGGTAGTCGATGGGAACCACGTTAATATTCGTGGGCCTGGTGGTGTGTGACGGATGGCGTGTGTTGTCGGATCTTATCGGATTGATCCGGCTTCGAAGCTGTCCCGGGAAATAGCCCCACCGTATAGACCGTACCCGAAACCGACACAGGTGGTCAGGTAGAGTATACCAAGGCGCTTGAGAGAAGTGTCCTGAAGGAACTCGGCAAATTGCCTCCGTACCTTCGGAAGAAGGAGGCCCCATGTAAGCGCAAGCTCTCATGGGGGGCACAGGCCAGGGGGTAGCGACTGTTTAGCAAAAACACAGGGCTCTGCTAAGTCGGCTTCAAGACGACGTATAGGGCCTGACGCCTGCCCGGTGCCTGAAGGTTAAGTGGAGGGGTGCAAGCTCTGAAATGAAGCCCAGGTAAACGGCGGCCGTAACTATAACGGTCCTAAGGTAGCGAAATTCCTTGTCGGGTAAGTTCCG
>NZ_LMLN01000019.1:0-6237 GCF_001421915.1 Sphingomonas sp. Leaf62
CCCCCCCCCATTGGAAGCGAGTTTCGGGAATGCTGGCTTCAATTCCCAACGCGGATTATCGACTATCGTGCCGTCGCCGTTCCGGTCGTCGTCGGACGGATAAACCGTTGTGGAGTCGCCGTCGTTGATTGTTCGCCAAGCCACCATTGCTGATCTGGACACGCTGGTGCCGTTGTTCGACGCCTACCGCCAGTTTTATGAGCAACCGTCCGACCTGATCGGCGCTCGATCTTTCCTGTTCGATCGCTTCGAACATCAGCAGTCGATCATCCTGCTGGCTTGCGAGGAAAGCGGGGCTGTCGGTTTCGCACAGCTATTTCCGTCATTCTCGTCAGCCAGGCTCGCGCGCACGTTCATCCTCAATGACCTGTTCGTCTCGCCTGACGCGCGCGGCATGGGCGCTGCACGCGCCTTGCTGGATGGGGCATGTGAGTATGGTCGGAACGTCGGCGCAGCGCGGCTTTCGCTCTCTACCGCTGCCACCAACACGACCGCCCAATTCCTTTATGAAAAGGCCGGGTGGACAAGCGACAACAAATTTTACGCTTATGGCATCCCGTTGACCTGACACGTGGACGCTTCTCGTTTGGGAACTTGTGAAATGAAACCGGCTGCGCCTGTCGCGCTGACGGACGCCTGCGAGTTGCACTTTCTCGGAACTGACACCTAGAGACAGAGAACCGGGAAGCTAGGAGCCTCCCAAGGCGATGGGTTTCGGGAAAGCCACTGGCATCGGGGGAGCGGGCAAGATTGGTCATGCGGCGGTCGGCCGCTCAGCGGCTGCACTGACCCAGTTGCAGACGTTCGGGTCGCCATTAGCGGTGACCAAAAGCGGACGCTTGTTCATGGACCTGATACGTTCGCTCGCTGCTGTGCGTTTCATCTCTCAGGGTCGTGCTGCCAGGAGTGGGATCCAGGGTTTCCACCAACGCCTTGGGGGATCGCCAATGGGATTGGCAGTGATTTTGGCTCAATCCGGTTGCGTAGTCTTTTCCGCGAGCAAGGTAGCGCGCATATCGGACGGAGAGGTACCGTAGACGCGACGGAACAGCTTGGTGAAGTCCGAGGCGCTGCTGCCAAATCCGGCAGCTCGTGCCAGATCCTGGATCGGCGCGGTCGGTGAACTGCGTAGCAGCTGGAGGAACGCGCGCAGGCGGTGGTCGCGCAGATAGGTGGCGATCTTCAAACCCTGGTCCGCAAAGGCATCGTAAAGGCTGGTGCGCGATACGTTGAGCATCGCTGCGATCTTCGCGGTGTTCAGTTCAGGGTCCGCACTGGCGGTGGCGATGATCGTCTTGGCCCGGGCGACCAGATGACTGCGTTCCTCGGCAGGGCTGGCCTCGGCCTGCCGGATCATCGCGACGGCAACGTCCGCGGCGGTCGTCAAGGCGATGTCGAACGTGGCTGGCGACACGTTGCCGAGCGCGTCGACCATATAGCGAACATGAAGGGCGAAGAGATCGGCCAGTTCGCCGCCTGTGAACACCCGCCCGGCAATGCCGGCGAGCCGCGCCGTATCTACAGCCGCCGTTACCCTCGAGCGCGCCAGAAAGATCGCGACGACATGCCCCGGATAGTTGCGCATGACGTGCGGCACCGAGGTATCGAGGGTGAAGACGGCACCCTCCTCGACGTTCAGAAACTGACCATCGGTTTCGACCTCGACCCGGCCATGGCTGATGAAGCAGACCAGCAATCCGTCCATGCTGTCGGCAGCATCGTCCTCCTTGCGCCGCCCGGTCATGCCGGGGTTGCGTGAGATCGCGTGCAGGAAGGCGGCGCTCGATCCGGCGAACCAGCGCATCGTCGTATCGACCGGTTCGCCGTTAAAACTGACCGGCGGGATGCGACGATACAGGAACGCGTTCTCCAGATAGTCCTCGACGCCCGGCGGTGCCTTCAGGCTATCGATCTCCGCCGCCTCGAAATGCTTGGCGCGCCACGGGCGGTAACGGTCGGGTTCGGTCGGCTCCATCGCGGCCGGACCATAGCGTCGTGCGCGAGTAGCGCATGAGGCATTTTGTCCACAACTATAGGCATTTCGTCCGAATACTGCCGACGCGATTACCGATCCGGGACGAATGGACGAAATGCCTGGTGTTCTGGACGAATGGCCAAGCGACGCATGGTTACCCTGAAGGTAAGGCTGAGGCCAACATCAGTCCACAGGGGGCACAGGTCATGGCTTTGGGCAATAACGGCACGCTGCGCACGAACAGTGCGTTGCGCGAGATCGTCAATAACAATCAGGCCGACATCATTATCGGTACCGATGCGGCGGAAGCCTTCAGCTTCACCGATCTGAACGGCGGCCTGTCCGGCGACGACACAATCCGCCAGTTCGGCAAGAACGACGTGCTGCTGAACTACCGCTCGATCTATGACGGCAATGCCGACAACTTGATCGATCTGGGCTCGAACGGTCTGCTCGACATCGATCGCGCCGGTCCCAAGCGTGCCGGCCCCGACCAGATCAAGCTCGAGGGCTTGGGCGGCGGGGCGCTGCGCTACCTCGGCGACAAGCAGGGCTATTCGGTCTATGCCGATGCCAGCGTTCGCCTGAAGGGCTTGACCGAAGGCACGGTCAACAACGACAGCTTCGATGCTGCCAAGGGCGGCAAGGCGTACAGCTTCCTCTACGATACCGCGCTCGGGCTGAACCTCGGCGGGGACACGATCCGCAACTTCGGTGCCGATGACCGCATCGTCACGACGACGAAGTTCTTCGACGGCGGCAACGCCAACGGCACGATCGGGACGGGTGCGAACGGCGTGTTCGACCTTTCGGGAACGAGCGTCAGCATGCGTGGTGACGACGGCGTCGCCAATGGCGGACAGATCGATATCGTCGGCGTCTCGGCATTGTACCTGCTGTCGACCATGAGCGTGAACGGCGTCACCTACTACAGCTACGGTTCGACCCCGAACACGCCCCTACCCCCGGTCAATCGTGCGCCGACCGCACCGGCGACGGCGACGCTGAGCGTGCAGGAGGATGGCCGCACGACGTACAGCGTCATCGGTGCCAGCGACCCCGATGGCGATACGCTGAGCTACACGGTGGCGGCGGGCGATCAGCCACGCCATGGAACGCTTGTCGCGGGCAGCCAGGCCGGCAGCTTCGACTATACGCCCAACCCCGACTTTGCCGGCGAGGATAGCTTCACCATCACGATCAGCGACGGGAAGGGCGGCACCACCCAGCAGCGGGTAACGACCACCGTCACGCCGGTGAACGACGCGCCGACGGCAGCGGCCAGCGTTGCGGTGACGACCAGTGAAGACACCGCAACCGCTGCCACCCGGATCGGTGCGACCGATATCGATGGCGACACGCTGACCTATTCGATCAAGGTGGGCAGTACCTCTGCCAAGGGAAGTGTCGCCTTCGACCAGCGGGCCGGTACCTTCGTCTATACCCCCAACGCCGACCGCAACGGCGCGGACGCCTTTACGATCGTCATCAGCGACGGCCAGGGCGGCACGACCGAACAGCGTGTCGACCTCACGATCACACCGGTGCAGGACCGGATCGCCAACATCGACTTGAACGACATCGCCGCCGGCAAGGGCGGGTTCAAGATCATTGGACAGACGACGTTCGACAACGCCGGCAGCTCGGTATCGGACGCCGGTGACATCAACGGTGACGGGCTCGCCGACCTGATCATTGGGGCGCTGGGCAACGATGCGAACGGTCAGAACAGCGGTACAGCGTACGTCGTGTTCGGCAAGACGGACAGCGTTACGGTCGACCTGAACGCGGTTGCCAACGGTACCGGCGGGTTCAAGATCGCTGGCCAGGCGGCATTGGACAACGCCGGCAGCTCGGTATCGAATGCAGGCGACGTCAACGGTGACGGGCTTGCCGATCTGATCGTTGGATCGGACAGCAACGATGCGAACGGTCAGAACAGCGGTGCGGCGTACGTCGTGTTCGGCAAGACCGACGGTACCACGATCGACCTGAACGCGGTTGCGAACGGCACCGGCGGGTTCAAGATCGCTGGGCAGGCAGCATTCGACTACGCTGGCGTCTCGGTATCGACCGCCGGCGACGTCAACGGCGACGGGTTCACCGACCTCATCGTCGGGGCGTACCTCAACGATGCGAACGGTAGCGACAGCGGCGCGGCGTACGTGGTGTTCGGCAAGACCGATGGCGGTGCGATCGATCTGAACGCGGTTGCCAACGGCACCGGTGGGTTCAAGATCGCTGGGCAGACGGCAACCGACTTAGCCGGCATCTCGGTATCGAACGCTGGCGACGTCAACGGCGACGGGCGCGCCGACCTGATCGTCGGAGCGTACAGCAACGATACGAACGGTCGCAATAGCGGAGCGACATACGTGGTGTTCGGCAAGAAGGACGGCGGTACGATCGATCTGAACGCGGTCGCCAACGGCACCGCCGGGTTCAAGATTAGCGGACAGGCAGAAGGCGACTTTGCCAGCAACTCGGTATCGACCGCAGGCGACGTCAACGGCGACGGCCTCACCGACTTGATCGTCGGCGCGTTCTACAACGATGCGAATGGTCAGAATAGCGGTGCGGCGTACGTCGTGTTCGGCAAGACCGACGGTACCATGGTTGATCTAAACACGGTTGCCAACGGCATCGGCGGGTTCAAGATCGTTGGGCAGGCGGCATTCGACTACGCCGGCGTCTCGGTATCGCACGCCGGTGACGTCAACGGCGACGGACTGACCGACTTGATCGTTGGAGCCTACGACGGTGCGAACGGTAACGACAGCGGCGCGGCGTACGTCGTGTTCGGCAAGAAGGACGGTACCACAATCGATCTGAACGCGGTTGCCAACGGCACCGGCGGGTTCAAGATCGCTGGGCAGGCGGGAGCCGACTTTGCCGGCATCTCGGTATCGAACGCCGGCGACGTCAACGGCGACGGGCTCGTCGACCTGATCGTCGGAGCAACCGGCAACGATGCGAACGGTAACAACAGCGGCGCGGCGTACGTCATTTATGGATCAAGCGACTGGCTGATCTAAGCGCGTCGATATGCTACCGCTGGAGACATATTTTCCGGCGGTAGCAAGAAATTCGAGTAATCAGATTGGGAATCTGAGACCCAAATTCGGTCATTCATGGCCCCTTTCGCACTAACCAAGTTCGGACACTCGTTCATCGCATAAAAATTGGGTCTGCCGTCCCGCGTCGTGTCCGCGATTGTCTGAACCCGCTGGACAGCTGCACTTGGCACGCGCCCCACGATCTGTATCGTGAGACAATGTCTCACTCACCTCTGCACTCCCCGCTCAATCCAGCCAATGTTCCCAGCGCACGCTTCTTCGCCGACATCGGCATAACTCCCGGTGCGCGGGTACTCGATGTCGGTTGCGGCAATGGTGACCTCAGTCGGTTTGTGGCTGGGCTTGCCGGGCCAGGCGGCGAAGTCGTGGCGATCGACCGGAGCGAACAGGCGCTGGCGGTAGCGCAAGCGACCGACACGGACTTGGGTGTCGCGCACATCCAGTACCGGGCGGTCGATCTTTCGGGTGACTTGCCCGATCTCGGCCGTTTTGACGCGATCGTCTGCCGTCGCGTTCTGATGTACCTACCCGATGCCGCCAAGGCACTGGAGCGACTAGCGACGATGGCCAATCCTAATGCCGTCTTGGCATTTCAGGAACATGCACGCACCGCCCTTCCCGCAGGACTTGGGCACCTCGCGTTGCACCGCCAGCTTTATGACTGGAACTGGAGCACAGTTGCAGCAGAATGAGGGGATGTGCGGTTGGCGCTACGGCTCGCCGAACTGATGCAGCAATTGGGGCTTTCGGTTGAGGAGGCGCGCGGCGAGGCCATCCTGATCAACCCTAACCAGCCCTCCTTCCTGCCAACACTCACGCAGGCGATGCTGCCGCGAATAGTCGAGCGAGGTATCGCGACCGTGGAGCAGATTGACCCGGACACGCTGGCGGAGCGGATAGAGGAAGAGCATCGCGCTGCGGGTGGTGTGATCGTTTGGGACCTCGCCTTCTTAGTCGCGGCTCGCGCTCAACCTGTCGCTCGCTGAAAAGTCCGCCTTGAGGCAGCTGGGAGCGAGCTGAACGAGGAAATGCTGCCCGGCAGACTTGCGGCCACGAGGACCCACTTCCAAACGTTCGGGCCAGCCTTCCCGTTTCCCAACTCCAGACACTCATTCATGCCCTCGGATCTTCGAAGGCTGACGGCGACCTCCCCGAACGAAGCGCCCCGCGGTCCTGATAGTCGAA
>NZ_LMLN01000020.1:0-17244 GCF_001421915.1 Sphingomonas sp. Leaf62
CCGCGGATCGAAGCTGCCTGGCTGTCGGGACAGCATCTCGCGGAGTTCGTCGGATCGACAAATCGGGCTGTTTCCAAACAGCATGTCCGATGCTGAGACCCAGAACCCGCCGTTCAAACAGATTTACCGCAGCCCGAAAATCGGCCTTTCGTTCATTTTTTTCTACCACTCCAACTAACCCCGGGCCGGGGAAGACCGGCAACCGAAAAGGTCGCGTACGCTTCAGCACTCGAACTTGCGCCGACGTAGAGATCGAACGTGCCGGGATCGATCACCCAGCCCTTCGCGGCACTGCTCCAGTATTGGAGGCTGCGTTCGTCGAGTTCGAAGCGCGCCGTCCGCTGCTCGCCTGCGCGCAGCGATACGCGTTCGAACCCCTTCAACTCGCGGACCGGACGCGACGCTCGGCCCGATCGCTGATGAACATAGAGCTGCACCACTTCGTCCCCGGCGCGGGTGCCGCGATTGGCCACCGGCACCGACACGACGACGCGTCCGCCGGCACCCATGGTAGCAGTATCGAGCACCGGCGCACCGATCTCGAAGGTCGTGTAGCTGAGCCCGTAACCGAAGGGAAATTGCGGCGTGGAGGGAATATCCCAATAGCGCTTGCCCTGATCCTTGGGCGCATGGGTCGTGTTGTGCGCGTAATAGATCGGCACCTGCCCGACGCTGCGTGGCCATGTTACCGGCAGCTTGCCGCCGGGATTAACGTCGCCGAACAGCGTGCGCGCGATCGCGGTGCCGCCGCGCGTGCCACCATACCAGGCGTGAAGGATCGCCGGCGCGCGCTCGATCACCGCCCCCAGTTCGAGCGGACGGCCGCTCATCGTCACGACCCGCACCGGCTTGCCGGTCGCCAGCATCGCTTCGAACAGGCGCAACTGGTCGCCCGGCAGCTTCAGGTCGGAGCGTGAGGCCCCCTCGCCGCTCATATCCTCCGCCTCGCCGAGCGTCAGGATGATCAGATCGGAACGCCTGGCGAGCGCCACCGCGCGATCGAACTCGCTTGCCGCGCGGGCCGCGTCCCAACGCGGTTCGGGCTTCGCCGCGCCTGGGATGGTGATCGCTTCGAACATCGACGGCACGTCGCGCTTGAGTTGCACGCCTGGCGCAGTCTCGACGGTCGCGGCCGACCCTAGCCGATCGCGGACGCCCTCGAACACCGTCACTGTTTCGGGCAGGTCGTACTGGAACGCCCAAGGTCCGAGCATGTCACGCTTCGAATTGGCCATCGCCCCGATCACCGCGACCCGCTTGTGTGCGCCCGCCACCAGCGGCAGGGCACCGCCCTCGTTCTTCAGCAGCACGAACGAACGCTCGGCCGCGGCCTGCGCCTCGGCGCGATGGGCGGGATCGGCCAGAGTCTTTTTGGCTTGCGCTTCGTCGACATAGGGGTTTTCGAACAGTCCCATGCGGAACTTGCCGATCAGGATGCGACGCACCGCACGGTCGAGCACCGCCTCCTTCAGCTTGCCCGCTCGCACCGACGCCGCCAGCGTCTCGGCGGAAGCGGCGGGGCCGAACGACATTTCCATGTCGTTGCCGGCATCGATGCTGCGCACCGCCGCATCGGCTTCGTCGCGGGCGAAATGCTGGATCACCTGGTTCTTGGTGCCGTTGGCGTCGGACACGACCCAGCCGTCGAAGCCCATCTGATCGCGCAGCACATCGGTCAGCAGCCATTTGTTGCCGACCGCCGGCACGTCGTTGAGGTCCATGTAGGCGCTCATGACATTGCCTGCGCCGGCCTGCACCGCCGCGGCAAAGGGCGGCAGGATGACGTTGTAGAGCTGCGGTTCAGAGATATAGACGCTGTCGTAATCGCGTCCGCCTTCCGCCGCGGCATAGCCCGCGAAATGCTTGGGGCCAGAGACGATGTGACCGGGCGCACCGATCGCCGGACCCTGAAATCCCTTCACCTGCGCGCGTGCCATCGCCGAACCGAGGAACGGGTCCTCCCCCGCCCCCTCGACGATGCGGCCCCAACGGGGATCGCGGGCGATATCGACCATCGGCGCGAAAGCCCAGTGAATGCCGACCGCGCGCGCCTCGGCAGCGGCAACCGCCTGCGCCCGCTCGACGCCGGCCGGGTCCCATGATGCGGCATTGGCGATCGGTACCGGAAAGATCGTGCGGAACCCGTGGATGACGTCATACCCGAAGATCAACGGCACCTTCAGCCGCGTCTCCTCGACCGCCACGCGTTGCAGCCGGTTGATGACGGCGGGGTCGGTGACGAACAGCAGCGATCCGACCTTGCTCCCCTTAACGATCGGAGCGAACTGCTCGAACGCGCCGAACATGAATTGCTGCGATACCTGCCCCGCTTTTTCCTCCAGCGTCATCGCGCGCAGCAGCAGGTCGGCACGCTGTTCGGCGCTCATCCGGGTATTCATCCACGGTTGCGCCGCCGTCTTCGCCTGCCGCGCGGCAAGCGGGGCACCGACGACGACCGCCCCTGCCGCCAGCGCCAACGCACTGGCGGCAACCATCTTCTTTCGCATCGCGATCCTCCCCCTGTTCGCCATCTTACTTCTTGACCGGAATGGTAGCGAGGTCGC
The DNA here is from genome assembly GCF_001421915.1 of Sphingomonas sp. Leaf62. Lineage (NCBI taxonomy): Bacteria > Pseudomonadati > Pseudomonadota > Alphaproteobacteria > Sphingomonadales > Sphingomonadaceae > Sphingomonas > Sphingomonas sp. Leaf62. The sequence continues at coordinate 2,565 of NZ_LMLN01000020.1, forward strand.
GATCGATCGTCGCCAGCAATGAATCGGTGAACTGGTCGGGCAGATAGGTCTGCAACCCGTACAGCGTCGTGCCGCGCGCCATGTCGAGCTGCGGGTTCTTGAGGAACGCCGGCACATGCCGTTCGAGCACCGTGCGCGTCGCCGGATTGTCGAGCAGTTCGCCGATCGGCGTCGTCAGCGTGGTGTAGCGCCCCGATGCCTTGGCCGCGGCCAATGCCCGCGACAACTTGTCGATCTCGGCACCCCATGGATCGCGCACGACCACGACCTTCCCGTTTGCGGCGAAGTCGGCGATCGTATCGTTGGCGCGGGTATAGCGCAGCCAGTTGGGCAGCGTGCCGCCGTTCGGATCGCCGCGCTTAACGAAATTGGCGAGATAGCTGCTCATCGCCTCGCCGACGCCCTCGTCCTTGGCGTTCGTCTGCGCGCCATATTTGATGCGGGTGTTGTCGAAGAAATAGGGGATGTCGGTCGCGTGCTGCGCCCCGCCCTGCCCGATCGAATCGGCGACATAGGAGAAGCGATAGCCCCAGACCGGCACGCCCTTGTCGGCGATCATCGCCGATGCCTCGCGCCCGCCAGCGATCATGAAGCCGCTCTTGCCACCGATATCGGCGCTGGTCGCTCCGATCATCATCGGCATGCGGGCGAAGCGATCCTGTTCATATGCCTTGCGCACGTCGACCACCACCTTGCCATCGACGAACGGCCCCGAATTGGTCGGCGGGGCACCGTTGCGGCCGGACATTTGCGCCATGTTCAGCCCGTCGAGCACGTCCTCCGCCGACAGCGCGCGCAAGCGTTGCAGCGCGTCGGGGGCAGCGGGGTCGATGCCCTTGGTCCGGGCGAAGTTGCCGCCGATCTTTTCCACGTCCGCCAGCGTGTTGCCGGTGAACGCCTTGGCATCGCCGCCCGACATCACGACCGCCTTGTTGAACAGCCCCTTCGCCTCCGGCGAGGTGACCAGCGCATGTACGGAGATGCCGCCGGCACTCTCGCCCGAAATGGTCACGTTCGCCGGATCGCCGCCGAACGCCGCGATGTTGCGCTTGACCCATTGCAGTGCTGCGACCTGATCCATGATCCCATAGTTGCCCAGTCGCCCGCCATCGGCATTCGCCGCGGTCAGTTGCGGCAACGCGAAAGTGCCGAAGCGGCCGACGCGGTAGTTGAAGCTGACGAAGACCACGCCCTTCTTCGCCATGTTCGCCCCGGCATAGGTCGGCGGCGAGGCGCCGCCGTTCACGAACCCGCCGCCATAGATCCAGACCAGCACCGGCAGCTTGCCCTTGGCGCCCGCCGGCCGCCAGACATTGGCATAGAGGCAGTCCTCGGCCGGGGTGGTGCCGAGCGGCGCCGCGTCGCTCGGGAACGGTTTCTGCATGCAGTCGGCGCTATATTGCGTGGCGTCGCGCACTCCGGTCCATTTCGTCGCCGGTTGCGGTGCGCGCCAGCGCAGCGGGCCGACCGGCGGGGCGGCAAAGGGGATACCCTTCCAGCTTTCGACGCCATCGGCCACCTTCCCACGCACCGAACCGGTGTCGGTGCGGATCGTCGGGCCCGCCGGCTGCGCGGCGGCGGGAATGGCGGTCAGTGCGGTGGCGACGACCAGTGCTTTGGTGATGCGGTTCATCGGTGTGTTTCCCTCAAGTTACGCGATGTCAGGAAGCGGGGCAGAGCCGTGCGCCCTTCAGCGCAGCGGCAGGAAGGTCCAGATTGGTCTGTACGGCGCGGTCGGCGGACGATCCGCCGAGGATGAAGCCGATGCGGCCGGTCGTCGGACGCCAGCAGCTTTGCGCAACGTCGTAATCGGACACCGATCGCGGATCGATGGCGATGCTGACCGTGCGACTCTGGCGGGGAGCCAGATCGACCTTGGCGAAGCCGGCGAGGCGGCGCGGTGCCTCCCAGCCCGAAGCGGCGGCATAGAGCTGTGCCACCGCCTTGCCGGCGACGCGGCCGGTGTTCGCGACCTTGAACTGCGCCTCGATCGCGCCGTTCTTTGCGGTCAGGGTCAGGTCGCTGTAGCGGAAGTCGGTGTAGGACAGACCGTGGCCAAAGGCGAAGGCCGGGGTCAGCCCCTTCGCATCGAACCATTTATAGCCGACCGTCGCCCCTTCGTTATAGCGGAACTCTCCCTTTGCTGGTGGCTGGGGATGGGGCAGTTGATCGAGGCTGGCGGGGAAGGTCATCGGCAGGTGGCCCGACGGATTGACCCGCCCGGTCAGCACGTCGGCGATCGCCTCCCCGCCCTCCGTCCCCGAATACCATGCGGTGAGGATGCCGGCGACACGCGGTGCCCAGGGGGTCAGCACCGGCCCGCCGTTTTCGAGCACGACGACGGTGCGCCGGTTGGCACCCGCCACCGCATCGATCAGCGCGTCCTGGTTATCGGCCACTGTCAGCGACACATCGAACGCTTCCCCCGCCCATTGCGTCGCGAAGACGATCGCGAGGTCGGCCTGTGCCGCAGCGGCCGCCGCCGCCGCTTGGTCGGTACCGTCGACGAAATCGATCGTCGCGCCGGGCAGACGGCGGCGCAGCGCCTCCAGCGGCGAGGACGGATAGTACATGATCGGCCCCGGCCAGAAGGTAGGTTGCAGCCCCGGAACGGCATTGCCGCCCTTTGGGTAGACCAGCGACGATCCGCCACCTGCCAGCACGCCCTTGTCCGCATGGCCACCGATGACGAGGATCCGCTTCGCACTCGCCGCCAGCGGCAGGACGTTGCCGCTGTTCTTGAGCAGCACGATCGCCTCTGCCGCATCGGCGCGACTGATTGCACCATTGCGCGCCAGCATGTCGGCGGGCAGGTCGAACGGTGCGGCGGTCACCGGATGGTCGAACAGGCCGTGACGCAGCATTGCATAGAGGATGCGCCCGACCATCGCGTCGATCCGTGCGGGCGGCACCCGCCCGTCGGTGATGGCGTGGCGCATATCCTCGCCGAAGAACGGCTTCACGTCGAAGGGATAGCCGGATTGCTGGTCGAGCCCCGCCGCCGATGCCGCCTCAGTCGAATGGGTCGCGCCCCAGTCGGACATGACATAGCCCTTGAAGCCCCAATCATCGCGCAGCACCTTGGTCAACAGCCACGGATTCTCGCACGAGAAGGGGCCGTTGACGCGGTTATAGGCGCACATCACCGCGCCCGGATCGCCGCGCTCCATTGCGATTTCGAAGGCGAGGAGGTCGGACAAGTGTGCCGCCTTAGGATCGATCACGGCATTGCCGGCGTTGCGATCGGTCTCCTGATCGTTCAGCGCAAAATGCTTCATTGTCGAGATGACGTGCTGCGACTGGATGCCGGCGATCTGCGCTCCCGCCATCGTGCCCGCGAGCAGCGGGTCTTCGCCGGCATATTCGAAATTGCGGCCGTTGCGCGGTTCACGCGTCAGGTTGACGCTGCCGCCGAGCAGCACGTTAAAACCCGAGGCATAGGCTTCCGCGCCGATCATCGCCCCACCGCGTTTGGCGAGTTCGGGGTTCCAGGTGGCGGCGGTAGCGAGGCCGGAGGGGAGCGCGGTCCGTTCGCGCTTGCGCTTGGCCCCGCCCTGGCTAGCGACGCCGATCCCGGCATCGGCCTGCCACTGTGCCGGGATGCCGAGCCGGGGGATGCCGGGGACATAGCCCGCTGACCCTTCGCGCGCGCCGGCCGGGGCCGTGAACTGCTTCGGGGGAAAGTCGGTCGCGAACTGGCCGAAGATCAGCGTCAGCTTCTCCTCGGATGTCATCGCCGCCAGCAGCGCGGCGACGCGTGCCTCGGTCGGCCGGCGCACATCCATCCATGGGCCGGTCGCAACCGGAGCCGGCTGGGCGACGGCCGCCATCGGCACCGACGCGACGAGCGCGATACCCGCGACAAGGGGCAGCAGGGGTTTCAAGCGGTCTTCTCCCTTATTCTTTTGTTCTGGGTCGTGCCGGTCGTGCGGCGGCAGGCGAAGCTGTCGGCATGCTCCGGGTCGCCGCCGATATGGACGGCTCGCACCGGGTGGGGGCAGAGCGGGCGGGTGGCGTCCGCCGACGGATCGGTCGGGCGGGCGATCAGCCGATCGGGCGGGCGTCCCTGTTCGACCCACGCCTCGATCGCCTGCTGCGAATCGAAGCGCGTGAAGCCCGGACCACCGCCGCAATGGCCCATGCCCGGGGCAAGGAACAGGCGATACCAGTCGGTAGTCGGCATGCGGGCGGCGACGGCAGCATGATATTGCGTGGAATCGAGAGGCGACACCACCGGATCGGCCAGCCCGTGATAGTGGAGCAGCTTGCCTCCGGACGCGCGGAAGCGCTCTAGGTTCGGGTCGACCGCATCGATCACCGACGACAGTGTGTGAAGAACGTGATCGAGGTCGCGGCCGAAATCGAACCGCCACCACGACCATGCCGGATTGGCGAAGGCCCAGACTCGCCAGAAGCTGGTCCGCGCCGGCTGCGGTCGCCCGCCATCGGACAGATAGGCGGCCCAGCCCGCTTCGCTGCCCGGCAGCCACGGATTGGTGACCCGCGCGCCGCTGCGCGGGTCGACTGCGCCGCGATACATCCGGCGAGCGGCGGCGACCTGTTCGGCAGACAGGCACGGTTCGACCCGGCCGGGTTCGCACGCCAGGACACCGGGATCGAACCGGCAGGCGGCGGGATCGTTCAGCCATGCATCGCCGGCAAGGCCGCCCGCGGCAGAACCGTTGTTGGTGCGACAGGCCGCCAGCGCCCCCTGTTGCAGCAACGCCAGTTCGCGCTGGCCGAGGATCGCGCGGGCGTCGTCGCCCGCTGCATGGTTGGCGCGATATTGCCACAGGAACGCGGCATTCAACCGGACCCGCGCCGCGCCCGGCGCGCCCGCAACGATCCCGTCGAAATCACTTGGAAAGCGCTGCGCCTCCATCAGCGCCTGATGCCCGCCGGTCGAACAGCCGTTGAAATAACGGTAGCGCGGCGCGCGGCCATAATAGCGCGTGGTGACGCGACGGGCGGCAACCGCGCTCACATGCACCGCGCGCCAGCCCCAGTCGACGATCGCTTGCGGTCGCCCCAGCGCAAAATTAGGATCGTCGCCGTCATGACCGGTATCGGTCGCGACTACCGCCGCACCCCGCGCCAGTTGCTCGGTCATTGCCGTCAGCGGCAGCCGCGACGAATAGCCGCCGTTGCCGAGCATCACCATGCGCCCGCTCCACGTGGTATGCGGCGGCAACCACAGCTGATACCCGATCCGAGACCCGGCGACCGGCCGCAGCACGCCACTTACCCGGCAGATACCGTCGGCCTCGGTAACCGTCGTTCCCCGTCCCACCAGCGCGGCACAGGATCGGGCGGTCGCATCGACCGATCCGACCAGCAGTGCCGCGATCGCCGTGGCGATACCGGCAAGGCGGAAAGGGTCAGCGCAGGACATCGCTGGCCTCCGCCTCGGCGATGGTGCGGGCGGCATCCTCGGGCAGCAGCCAGCCATCGCGTACCTGCCGCCACGCAACGGCGCGGACCTGTGCGACGAAGCCTGCATGGTCGCGATATCGTGCCGTCAGCGACGGACGCGGATCGCCGCGCTGCCGCCGCTCCGCCTCGGTTCGGGCGAAGGGCACGAAGCCGCCGATAAAGCCGCACGACCCGCCACGACCATAGCCGGCGGTGCGGACGTTCCACCCGGTATAGGTACCGATCGGCACCGCCAGCGCAACCAGCGGGACACCCCCGACCTCGTTCCCGTCGCTGTCGACGCGCGGCACGCGGGCCGGCAGGATTTGGCGGACGCGTGGTGGCTGGCGCGACGCCACGCCGCTTTCATCGACATAGCGGAACTGCGGCCCGACGTCGTAATCGGGCATGCGGTTCAGCGCGGTCTGCGGCAACGGCACGCCCGGTATCGCCGGCCACCCCATCGCCGCAGCATCGGGCGGCACGAGCGTGCCGGCGGCGATCGTCGGATAGCGACTGTCGGGTGGCGCACGATCGTTGCGGACCCATTCGACCAGCCGGGCGAGCAAGGCCCGGCGTATATCGGCGGTCCGAACCGGGTTTAGCGGCAGCGCGCAAGGCGGATAGCCCGGCGGGATCACTTCACCGGTCAACGGAAAGCCGCCGTGCTGCGACCCGCCATGGGTGACCGATCCGAAGTAATAGCGCCGGACATCGGCCGGCAGCGGCAGGTCGCGGCGGGCATCGGTGCCGACCAGTCCCGGCGACAGGCGCAAGCCCCAGATTTCAGCCGACCCGATCGTCTCGACGATCTTTGGACAGGTGTTGCTCGCGCGGCACCGGTCGAGCAGGCTGGAGGTACCGCGCCCGCGCGTGCGATCACGGTAGCGGCTCCACCACAGCGCACCTTCGCTGCCCAGTTCGAACAGGTCGGCGGCACCGCCTGGCACGGCGAAGCGGATGTTGAGCGGCACCTGCCGTGCGGCGATATCCGGGTTGGCGCCGTCAAATACCCGGCGCCGGGATTCATCGGCATTGAAGCCCAGATGCAGGAAGCTTTTGACGAAATTGCCCGATTGCGACGTGCCGGTAACGATCGGCCAGCGGACGAGACCGGCGACCGGATTGGCGGTACCATGATCGTCGCGCGATCCGTGCCGCAGGAACGCGACCAGATCGCGTACCGCCGCAAAACCGATACCCAGCACCTGCGGATCGCGTCCCGTATACAGCAGCGTATAGGCCCGGTCCGCGACGAAACCGCCCCGCACGCAGAGCTGCCGAGGGTCCGGCGTCCCCGGAAAAGGGCGGGTACGACAGTCTGCGAATGCCCAGTCACCCGCTGCGACCGGGACCAGCGGCGCGCTGTCGGCTGTCTGCGTCCACAACCGCGCCGCGCGGGTGTCGAGCGATACCGGCAGCGGGCGTGCGACCGGGCGGACGATGCCACCGACGATCGGGACGCTCGCGCTGCCCGCCGCGACGCCGACGAAGCGTTGCAGGACCGGCCCTGTCAGTCCGGCGGCGATCGGCACCGTCGCGGTCTGTACCCCCGGCTGCGGCGCGATATCGCCCTGCCAACCGCTGACGACCCGGATATGGCCGGCGGGGTCCGGTTCGATCCGGGCGTTGCCGCGATTGGGCACGTCGTAGAACAGCACGCCACTGGCCCGCGCCGGATCGTTCGGCCGGACGATCGCGAAGGTCGCGCCGTAGGCGACCGTCCCGCGCTTAGTCCGCGGCGCCGCCGACAGGTCGGTGATGATGCGGTTGTGCGGATCGCGGGGATCGAGTTCGCCCTCGTAGCGGCCGCGCAACATGGTGAAGCCGTCACCCGCCGCTTCGCTGCGCTCGACCACGATCCGCGTCACCCGCGCCTCGGCCATGGTCGGCAAGACGATCAGCGTCAGCGCCAGCCAGCCCGCGCCCCTCATGCGTCATCCCCGATCTCTAAGGCGAGGAGATGCGCGCCCAGCGTCTTGCCATGGGCGTCGAGCGCCAGCGAACGGGTGACGCCGCCGCTCAACGCCCCCTCCAGCACGAAATTCAGCGCGCCTAGCTGCGGCAAATCGTAGCGGCGGACCGATCCGGCGGCCACGCTCAGCGCTGCACCGACCCGTGCCGCATCCAGCGCCCGCGCGATCCGTGGATAGTCGGCCGCGCGATAGGCGATGACCGAGATCTGCGAGATATCGCCTTTGTCGCCGGTGCGGACATGGGCCAGATCACGCAGCCGCATCGCCGGCCTCCACGATATGCACCTTGGCCGCGGTCGCGTCGCGGGGGATCAGACAGGACGCGATGGCGACCACCCGGCGGATGCCGCGGCTGACCCCGCCGCCGCCGAACGGCCCGTTGGTATAGAGCGCCTCGACCTCCGCGCCGATCGCCCGGGCGCCGGCCGCACTCGGGCTGCGTCCGACGATCCGCGCGCGAACCTCGCCGCCGCCGTCAGCATGGTAGTCCGCCGTCCGTGTCACAGCGTCGAGCCCTATGACGTCGCAGCGGATCTCGCGGATGTCCGCGCCGGTCAGCGCCAGTCGTTCGCGTACGATGTCGAGCGCCAGCCTCGCGCGCGCAACCGCGCCGGGGCCCGCATAGGAAATCTGCCCCTCGCCGATGAAGCCGTCGTCGTATCCGATCGATACCTTCAGCGACGCCGGCCGTGTCCGCCCGGCGCCGCCCGATACCGCGACCTGGTCGGTCGCGACCTGTTCGAAGCGCACCCGGCGGAAATCGGCGGTAACGTCGGCCTGGAGATAGGCGGCGGGGTCGAGAATCTCGTAGAGCAGTTGTTCGGTGCAGGTGGCGACCGACAACAGCCCGCCTGACCCCGCGACCTTGCCGAGCAGCGCATCGCCATTCGCATCGACATCGGCGAAGGGGAAACCGAGCCGGGCGAGGCCCGCCACGTCCTTGCGCCCCGGATCGGCGAAGTAGCCGCCGGTCAACTGCCCGGCGCATTCGAGCAGGTGCCCGACCAGCGTGCCGCGCCCGATCCGGTCCCAGTCGTCGGGCGACCAGCCGAAGCGGTGGATCATGGGTGCAAGGAACAGCGACGGATCGCCAACCCGCCCGGTGATGACGATGTCGGCCCCGGAATCGAGCGCGGCGACGATGCCGTCCGCCCCCAGATAGGCGTTGGCCGACACCATCCGGTCGCGCAGCGTGGCGACCGTCCCCGCCCCGTCGATCAGCGGCGGGTCGCTATCCGCCAGCACCGCCAGCACATCGTCGCCGGTAACTGCGCCGATCCGCAGGTCGGGGAGGCCTAGTTCGCGGGCGACGCGGGCGACGGCATGGGCGGCGGCGATCGGGTTCGCCGCGCCGGCGTTGGTGATAATCCTGACGCCCTGCGCGGCGGCGGCGGGCAGGACGCGCCGCATCCGTTCGATCAGCATCGGGTCGAACCCGTCCGCCGGATCGGCCTGTAACCGTTCCTGCGCAAGCGCGATGGTGCGTTCGGCAAGGCATTCGAAGACGAGGAAGTCGAGCTCGCCCCGTTCGACCAGTTCGATGGCGGGTTCGATCCGGTCGCCGGCAAAGCCAGACCCCGCCCCGATCCGCACGAAATGCCGTTGCGGTCGCTCGCTCATCATAGCGGGATCACCCCGATCAGCAGCGCGGCGACGGTCATCACCAGACTGGCGGCGAACAGCCATGGGATCGCGAACCTTTGGTGTGCGCCCAGTTCGATCCCGCTCAACCCCGCGACGAGGAAGGTGGCGGGCGTCAGCGGGCTAATAGGAAAGCCTGTCGTCATCTGCCCTAACAGCGCGGCGCGGCCGATCTCTTCGGGGCGGATGCCGAAGCCGGCACCCATTTCCGAGATCACTGGCAGCACCCCAAAATAGAAGGAATCGGGATCGAAGACGAGGCTGAGCGGCATCGCCACCACGGCGAGGATAGCGGCGAGATGCCCGCCGACGGCCGCCGGCAAATGCCCCGCGCCCGCTGCCGCCATCGCGCCGATCATGCCCGAACCGGTCATCACGCCGGTGAACACGCCCGCCGCCAGCAGGATGCTCGCCATCAGCAGTGCAGCATGGGCGTGCGCGTCGATCCGCTCGCGCTGTGCCTTGGCACCGGGATAATTGACCAGCAGTGCCAGCGCGGTACCGATCATGAAGACGACGACCGGTTCGACCAGCCCCGATATCATCGTGCCGACGACCGCGAGGGTCAGGACGACATTCACCATGAAGCGCCAGCCATGGACCGGCGCGGCCGCCGGCGGGGCGGGCGCATGTACGGCATCGCCGGCATCGAATGCCGGTGATCCGGTCAGCCGCACCCGCTCGCGCCGCCCCAGCCACCACGATGCTGCTCCGACGAACACCAGCCCGACCAGCTGCACCCCGATCATCGGCGTGAACAGCGTCGATGTCGGTACGCCGAGCGACGCGGAAGCGCGCAGGGTCGGCCCGGTCCACGGCAGGAAATTGACGCCCGCCGCCATCGATGCGGTGCAGGCCAGCACCCGGCGGTCCATTCCGATCCGGTCATAGACCGGGCGGAGCGCCGGGATGGTGACGAGGAAGCACACGGCGCCCGACCCGTCGAGATGGATGAGCAGCGCCAGCATCGCGGTACCGAGGGCGATCCGTTCCGGGCTGTCCCCGACCAGCCGCACAACGAACCCGACCAGTGGTGCCAGCAGTCCGGCATCGGTCATCACTCCGAAGAACAGGATGGCGAAGATGAACATCCCCGCCACCGGTGCGATCTTGCCCAGCCCTGTCAGGATGAACGCCGGCACCTGATCGCCCATGCCGACCAGCAGCGCCGCCCCGACCGGGATCAGGATCAGCGCGACCAGCGGCGATAGGCGATTGGACAGGATCGCCGCGAGCAACGCCGCGATCGCCGCCAGTCCGGTTAGTGCCAACATCCCCCCGACCCCGTTTCTGGTTTGAACTGGTCGCCTGCATCGTGGAGGCGATCGCGGTGCAACGACAAGTATCTAAAAATTGAACGTGACCTGCATCGTCGCCGTCCGTCCGAACGGGTTCGAATAGGCGCCGTTGAACGCGCCGTTTGACGTGATCGCGATCGGTGGGTCGCGGTCGAATAGATTGAGGATGGTGAGCGACGTGCGAAACCCGCTGAACGGGGTACCGGCATCCTTCAGATCGGCGGCATAGCCGAGCGTCAGGTCGACCGTCGTCCATGCATCGACCTTTTGCGGCGGGATCGACTGGCCGATCGGGCCCAGCGCCAAATCGTTCAAATAGGAACCGATATAGTTGACGAACGCATTGGCGCTGACCCCGCGATAGAGCAGCCCGAGCGAGCCGCGTCCGCGCCATTCGGTCGGCGAGTTGTAGAAGCCGAGCCGGTCGACGAACGGCGCGCCGGCAACGACCTGTTCCTCGTTGCTGATCGTCCAGCTGACCGCCGCCGACGCGTTCACGGTCAACGCGTCGAACTTGTGCAGGTAGTTTATCGACGCATCCAGGCCGTCCTGCCGGGTCGCGGCCAGATTGGCATTGCGCCCGTCGATCAGCACGTTGACCGCACACGGATTGGGCAGCGTACCATAGAGCAGCGTGCGGCTAAGATAGGTGCGCAGCACCGGATCGAAGGTTGCCGGATCAGTGTTCACGCAACCGCTCGGGTTGGCGATCGGCAGAATGAACTGGCTGTATCCGTTATAGCCGGGATAGGCGCCCGCCTGGAACGCTGCGATCGAATTGGGTTGCTGTATGCGGCCGGTATAGCGGATATTGTAATAGGTCGCCTCTGCGGTGAAGTCGCCGAGCTTCAGGTTGCCGCCGACCGACCAGTTGGTCGCCTTCTCCGGCTGCAATTCGGGGTTTGATCCGACAACCACGCCGATATTGGTGAAGCCGGGCCCTGCCCCGTTCACGACCCGCGGATCGTTGTTCGAGAAGGCGAAACCGCCCACCGCCGAATAGGAGAACAAGTTCACGTCGGGCAGCGACGGGGCCCGGAACGACGTGCCCCATGACCCTCGCAGGCTGAGGATGTCGCTCACCACCCACGTCCCGCCGATCTTGGGGTTGGAGGTCGAACCGACGTCCGAATAATCGTCGTACCGGATGGCGGCGTCGATAGTCAGGCTCTTGATAAGCGGGATGCCCATCTCCTCGCCGATCAGCGGGACATAGAGTTCTCCGAATGCCGACCAGATCGTTCGCGACAGGCGGCTGTTGTCGGCGGTGGTGTCGAGCAGAAACTGGTTGGTGGCGCTGCGGTTCGCGCCGTTGATGTTGAAGTTGTACTGCTTGTTGCGCTCACCACCGAACGCAGCGCGCACGCTGCCCGCCGGGACCGCGAACAGCGGGCCGTCGAACTTGACCAGCGCATTGTCCAAGCCGTTGCCGCTACGCTGGACATTGTCGCCGGCGATGGTGGCCAACTGCGCGGGCGTCAGCGCCAGCGCGCTTAGCGGATTGATCGCGCCCAGATTGATCTGATATTGCAGGGCATTGGGATTGATGTTGGTCCCGCTCTGGCAATAATTGCACGCCTCGTCGCGACCATAGGTGTAATAACCCTCCGCGCGCCAACTCCATGGCAGCTTCACCCGCGCTCCGGCGGTGATCGAATAGGTTTCGGACCGGTTGTCGAAGTTGCTCGAACCGATATCCTTTAGCGCGCTATACTGCACGTTCAGCGGCGCGTTCGCCGCCACGCCTGGGATGCCCGCGATATAATAGGGATTGCGCGTTGCCGTCACGGCGCCGCCTGCGTCGAACAGGAACGGCGACAGCGTCACATTCTGCACCGCCGATGCCGGCGACCGGGAAAAAGTGTGCCGGTTCGAATAGGTCCCCTGCACGAACGCCTCGATCGACGGGCCCAATTCCTGGTTGGCGAACAGCGACACCTGATGCCGGTCCAGCCGCCCGGTATAGTCGTTATAATAGGCATTGTCGGTCAGGTTCGGCTGATTGACCAGTAGGTCGCCCGGCGTCAGGGCGACATTCGCCCCCTGCGGCAGCCCGTAGTAGGTATAAAAGCCGGCTCGCGGCAGCACCGGATTCTGCGATCCGTCGGCATTCTGGACATAGATATTGGCGGGGCCCGCCAGCGTGGCAGTCGTGCCGTTCAGCCGGTTGTCGGGTCCGCCGAACGGCCGCAGGTCGCTGAACAGGAAGCGGTTCTTCGCGCGCAGGAACGGGTCGCGATGGGTATATTCGTAACTGACCAGCACGTTGCCCGCGCCGAGGCCGCCTAGACCACTCCACGTCGTGCCGGCGGTGATCGACGGCTGAATCTGGAACCCGCCCGACTGGTTCGTCACGCGGTTCGATGCTTCGATCCCGTCGAAATCCTTGCGCAGCACGAAATTGACCACGCCTGCCACCGCGTCCGAGCCATAGATGGCCGATGCGCCATCGGCGATCACCTCAATCCGAGCGACGGCGGCGATGGGCACCTGATTGGCCTCGGTAAAGTTCGAGGCAGCGCCGGTACCGACCACCCGGTGGCCATCAACCAACGTCAGCGTCGCCTGTGCACCCAATCCGCGCAGGTTGATTGCCGATCCCTGTTGCGAATTATACGACCCCTGCGTTCCGCCTTCGCGGAAATCGCCGAGATTGCGAACCTGCGGCAGGGTGTTGACCGCGTCGGCGACCGACGCGACACCGCTGGCGATGATCGTCTCGCGCGTCAGCGTTACCGCCTCGCTACCAACCGCCTTCACGCCCGAGATATTCGTACCGGTTACGACGATATCGGCGCCTTCGCCGGTCCGGGCATCGTTCGACAGCGCGCCCTGCTGATCGACATCGTCGCCAGCGTCTCCCGCAACCCCGGTCGGGGCGTTAAGCGATCCCGTGCTGCTCGCACCGGCTGCCGGGTCCTGCGCGCTGCTCGTCTGCGCGGGATCGATCGTAGGCGCCTGCTGGCCGGCGGAGCCATCCTGCCCGCCGATGACCGATGTGCCGGCGATGGCCGGCGATGTGAGCCCGAGCGCCAAGGCGGTCAGGCTGATGCGCGTGAAACGAGTCTTGCGACCTTGCATGGAAACCTCCCCTGTGAGGACGGCCAACTGGACATCGGCTCTTGTCGGATGGTCCGGCTCTTGGCGCCGGCTTCGTCCGCTCGACGGTTTATCAATCGTTCGATATGATTATAAAAATAGAATGTTGGCATCGATTGATACGTAAAGCTGATCGATGAATGGAGAGGACCGGATGAACCGTACCCCCAGCCTGACGACGCTGCGACTGTTCATGGCGGTCGCCCGCACGCGCAGCTTCAGCGAAGCCGCCCGGTCAGCGAACCTTTCGCAACCGGCACTCAGCCGGACGATCCGGTTGATGGAAGAGGATCTGGGCGTCCGTCTGTTCGATCGCAGTTCACGCCGGGTCGAACTGACGAGCGCGGGTACGATACTGGTGCCAACGGTCGAGCGGCTGATCGCGGACTTCGATCATGCATTCGCCACGCTATCGAAGGATCTGACCGGCATGCGCGGGCGGATCGTGATCGGCGCGCTGCCGTCCTTCGCCGCCGCTTCCTTGCCGCGCGCCATCCGGGACTACATCGCGCGCAGCCCGTCGGTCGACATCGTGATCCGCGACGACATCGCCGGCAAGCTATACCGCCAGCTTCGAGACGGCCAGATCGATCTGGCCTTCGTTACTGAGACGGACGAACCCGATTACCGGTTCGAGCCGCTATTGTCCGATCGCTGCGTCCTTGCATTCCAGTCGGGATCGCGATTCGACGTTCCGGGTGAAGCGCCGTGGTCGACGCTTGCGGACGCACCCTTTCTGGCAATGGCGACCAGCAGCAGCGTACGGGTCATGTCCGACGCCGCGCTGCTGCGCGCCGGGATCTCGGTCCGCCCCTTGTACGAAGTTTCGCAATTGGTGACGATGGGCGGCCTGCTTGCCGCCGGGTTAGGCGTGACCGTGTTGCCTCACTCTACGATCACGATGCTTGCGAACCCTGCGGTTGCCTGGCGCCCGCTGGAGGGGCCGATAGTCGAGCGCAAGATCGGTATCGCATATTTGCGCCACCGTTCGCTATCGCCGGCCGCCGCCGCCTTCCTGTCGCATTGCAGGTCGCTTCATCGCGACGGGCAACTCGTTCCAAGGGAACGCTAAAATCTCCATTCTACACCCATTTGACCGATACGCCGACGCTTACGGATATAAAGGTCGCTCGTGACGGCGCTGCCCACAGCCAGATCCCTATGCGGGATAATTACATCGTGATGGTTGAGCTAGGTGTTTAGTCCCGGCATCTGGTGGATCGGGTTGACGATGAACCGGTCTGGCTCTGACGT
>NZ_LMLN01000021.1:0-18215 GCF_001421915.1 Sphingomonas sp. Leaf62
TTCGACTATCAGGACCGCGGGGCGCTTCGTTCGGGGAGGTCGCCGTCAGCCTTCGAAGATCCGTGGGCATGAATGAGTGTCTGGAGTTGGGTAACCGGAAGGCCGGCCCGATCGTCCGGATTTGGGTCGAGAACGACGGCCATGCGGAGGCCTCCTATGAGGGTGCCCTAATGTGCTAACGGTCAGGGATGGGCCTGGTCTTTGGTTGGCGCAGCGCGATGCTGCTTTCCGCAACTTTCGTGTTGCTACCATTGTCTGCGGCCCTTGCATCGAGTTTGCGAAATCGACTGGCGAACCGGACACTCGCGGCCCTGACTATCGTACTGATCGGTGTCTTTACCCCGTGGCTTATCGGGTTCGCGGGCTTTTACGATCGGTGGCGCTGGCTGACGTTTCTGCCGGTCGCGGTTCCGCTACTGGTCCCGGCGCTGCTTCGGTTTTATGTCCACGCACTGGTAACGGACACGCTCCCGCCGCGCTGGCGGTTCATGCTCGTGCCCGGACTGGCCGAGTTTGCGTTTCAGGTGGTCAGTTTCTGCCTGCCGATGCCGTTGAAGGATCGCTGGGCCGACATTGCCTTTTCGGTCGTCACCCCAATCCTTTCCCTTGCCCTGATTGGCAGCTTCGGGGTGCACATGGCGGCGTCGGTGCGGCAGCTGCGTCGGTACCGGGCGGCGCTCGTCAATGTCGTCGGAGACGATGCGCGCTTTGCCGCCCGCTGGTTGTCGGCCGCCATTGCCGCTTTCGCAATCTTGTGGAGCATCTGGGCAACGGTGCTGATCTGGGACTGGCTCGATCCGCTGGGCTATACCGGATTGATGTGGCTGTATCTGATGATTGCTTCGGCCGCCCTGTTCCTCGCGATCGAGGGATGGCGCCATGCCAATGCGCCATTTCCCAGTTTGTCCTCGCTTGAACGCGTTCCGGCAGTACCGGCCAAAGGACCGGCACGCGACTGGTCCCGACAGGGGGCGGACTGGGCCAAGCAGACTCGGTTGGCCGGGTGGGCCAGCGACCCCGACATCGACGTGGCAACGCTTGCCCGGCTGCTCGGCACCAACACCGCCTATCTGTCCCGCGCATTGAACGAGGGACTGGGTCAGAACTTCTCGACGTTCATCAACGGATTGCGGTGTCGTGCGGTCATGGATCGTCTGGAAGCAAGTGACGATCGCGATGTGCTGACGCTTGCACTCGATGCCGGCTTCGCATCGAAAGCCAGTTTCAACCGGGCGTTTCGGGCGACAACCGGGATGACGCCTTCCCAGTATCGGACCCACGTCGCAGAAGCGAAAAACCACGGCGCATTGCCTGAAATGAGGCGACCGGACGCCAGTTTGCCGTCCATCCCGGAGACATGAACCGACGCCATCTTCTCGCGGCCTTTGCCGCACTTCCGCTGATGTCCCGCTCAGGCTGGGCCATCGCCGCGCCCGATATCGCCGGTGTCCGCGAAGACCTGACGGTGCTGCGGGCGGCAATGGCAATCCATCCCGGGCTTCACCGCTATCTGTCGCCGGCCGACGTAACCCGAAATATCGCCACCTTCGAACAGGGCTATGTCGCCGGCGCACGAGCAGGATCGTACCCGCACTGTTTCCTCGCACTCTCCCGGTTCCTGACCACGATCCGCTGCGGTCACAGCTACCCCAATTTCTTCAACCAGACCGCTCCCGCGGTGAAGGCGTTGTTCGATCGCCCAACCCGGTTGCCGTTCGACTTCGAATGGATCGGACGGTCGATGGTCGTCACCGCCGATCATAGCGGAACAGGCGCGTTGCCGCGGGGGACCGTCATAACGTCGATCAACGGACGCAGCGCCGGGGAGGTTCTCGATACGTTGATGCCGTATACCCGTGCCGACGGCCATAATGACGGCAAGCGCCGTTCGCTGCTGGGCGTGCGGGGGGCGGAGGACATCGAGTATTTCGATGTCTTCCAGGGGCTCCTGCTGCCGCCTGCCGGGGGTGTGCATCGCCTGTCGATCATACGACCGGATCGACGGGAACTTCGCCTGGAGCTTCCGGCGATCGGCCTCGCCGCTCGGCAGGCGACGATGACGCGTGTGCGCGACGATAGTGATGCCCCGCGCTGGACCTATCACGTGCGACCGGACGGGGTCGCCATACTGGATATGCCCGGTTGGGCGATGTGGAACTCTAAGTGGGACTGGCGGAGCTGGTTGTCCGACCGCCTCGACGATGCGGCGACCACGCGTGGTCTAGTGATCGACCTGCGCCGCAATGAAGGCGGCGACGATTGCGGTGATCCGATCCTTGCCCGTCTCATCGATCGCGATCTGGCCGGTTGGTCCTTCGAACCGAAAGTGCGGTTCCGCGAGGTGCCGGCGGCGCTGGCGCCGCACGTTTCCACATGGGACGATCGTTTCCGTCGCTTGGGCGTCGGCGGTGCCGATCTGGGTGATGGCTGGTATGGTCTGCCGGAAGGCGAAAAGCTTCTTCCCATCCGGCCGGACGCGAAGCGCCTGGACGTTCCAGTCGCGGCGTTAATCGGCCCAGCGAACAGTTCGGCGACGTTCGGTTTCATTAACGCGGCTAGAACCAGCGGGCGCATAAGGCTGTTCGGGGAACCGACCGGGGGCAACCGGCGCGGGATCAACGGCGGCGGCTTCTTCTTCACGAAGCTCCCGGCAAGCGGTATGGAGTTCGACCTGCCGCTGATTGGCTATTTCCCGACGACCCCGCAGCCTGACGCGGGCATCGCACCGGACGTCTTCATCCCCCTTACGGCGGATGCGATAACCCGCGGAACAGACCCGGTGCTGGACGCTGCGGCGATATGGGCAGCAGAGCATTCCTCCAGTTGAGTTCTTGGCCAATTCGTTGGTTACAGGCAGCGCACTTTCGGTCGTTAGCCTTGGCGGAAGGCATTCTGCATCCAAGCCACCTGTTCCCGAAATATCATCGTTTCAGTGAAAACTTCCGGCATAGCGAGCGGGAGCCATCAGCTGCGGTACTGCTTATAGTCGCCTCGCAGGAAAGCCCCAATCTCGACCGTTCCATGCGCTCGCACGATTTGGCTGAGAAGTGAGCCTACTGGCCAGGACGAACGGCAGGTTTCGGGAATCGGCTCGATGGTGTTGTATGGTCGGAAGTGGGTTAAGACAGGTGGCTGACGCCTTCGATCTGCCGAACTATCCCATTCAGTGCGGCGGTACAGCCCTGCGCCCGCCCGATATCATGATCCGTCCCAGCCGAATTCCAGAACATGTCGAGTGGCCAGCGTTCCGGGCAATGCGTGACGAGGCAGCGCAGCGCGAGCCGGACTTCGACTGTGTCGACCTTGCGGTTGCCAGAACGCGCCGCCGCCGCGCTAAGGATGTGGAGCGACAGGTCGATGATGATCCGCTGATGGCGCGACACCGATCAGTGGAAGTCACGCGACTTCACCCGCACGACATCCTCCGGGTCCATGCCATTGTTATGCGGCAGCCAGTAGCTGTCGCGGGGGCCGGGCTTCCAGCCGGCATCACCGCGATCGGGTGAGCCCGCATGCCGCGCACCGTCGCCACGCCCCGTCGTATGCGGGAAATCCATTTGCCCGACCTGCGCAAGTAGCGATCCATGGTCGATGATCCGGTCGCAGATGACGTGGATGACCTGACCTTCCTTTTGCACGCGGCCCTCCATTCCGATCATCGCCGCCGACATTACCGTGCGGGGCTGTGCCTCGAAGCGGTCGGGCCACAGAATGCCGTTGGCGATCCCCGTCTCATCCTCAACAGTGATGAACAGCACGCCCTTGGCTGATCCGGGTTTCTGCCGGACCAGGATGATCCCGGCCACCTCGACGTGACGGCCGTCCTTGATGTTTGCGAGATCTGCGCAGCGCGTGATGCCACGCCGGGTCAGGTCCTGCCGCAGGAAGGCAAGCGGGTGCGCGCGCAGCGACAGCTGTAGCGCGCGGTAATCCTCGACGACCTCGCGGCCATCCGACAGTGGACGCAGACTGACGTCCGGCTCCAGCCCTTCCGGGCTGAAGAGTGACTCGCGTGCATCGGCGGCGAAGAGGGGCAAGGGTATGTCGCTGAGGCCCTTCACCTTCCATAAGCCCTGCCGCCGGTCCTCGCCCAGTGTGTGGAAGGTGTCTGCCTCAGCCAGCCGTTCAATAGCGGCACGAGGCACGCCAGCACGCCGCCAGACCTCCTCGACCGAGCCGAACGGCACCTGCCCACGCGCGGTGACGATCGCCGCGCCATGCGCATTGGCAAGGCCGCGGACCTGCCGCAGCCCGAGGCGAACGGCGAGATAGCGGCCATGGCCCGGCTCCAGCGTGCAGTCCCAGCGGCTGGCGTTGATGCAGGCGGGACGCACCTCGACGCCGTGGTCGCGAGCGTCGCGAACGACCTGTGCCGGCGCATAGAAACCCATCGGCTGCGCATTGAGCAGCGCGGCGCAAAACACGTCGGGATGATGATGCTTCATCCAGCAGCTGGCATAGGCGATCTTGGCGAAGCTCGCCGCATGGCTCTCGGGAAAACCGTAGGAGCCGAACCCCTCGATCTGCTTGAACGTGCGTTCAGCGAAGTCGCGGGGGTAACCACGCTCGACCATGCCGCCGACCAGCTTGTCGAAGAAGTGGCTGACGCCGCCGGTGAACTTGAACGTCGCCATCGCACGGCGGAGCTGGTCCGCCTCCTCGAGCAGGTTGAAGGCTCTGTTCATGCAGCCGAGCATGCCGAGACCGAGCACGTCGACCTTCATGAACTTCAGCGCATCAATGTCGTCCTTGTCCCATTCGATCACCTGCCGGTCGACCATCGCGGCAGGTTCGATCGGAACGAGGTCGTCGAGCCGGTCGTGCGTCAGCACGAAGCCGCCGGGATGCTGCGACAGATGCCGCGGCGTACCGATCAACCGCCTCGCGAGATCGAGCGCCAGCCGCAGCCGGCGATCCTCCATGTTGAGGTTGAGTTGCTGGACCTGCTTCTCGCCGACGCCTTCCTGGCTCCAGCCCCATACCAGCCCGGCGAGCGCCTTGGTGAGATCCTCGGGCAGCCCCAGCGCCTTGCCGACCTCGCGCACCGCGCCGCGCGCGCGATAGCGGGTGACGACCGCGGTCAATGCGGCATGGGTCCGGCCGTAGGTCTCATAAATCCATTGGATAATCTCCTCGCGGCGCTCATGCTCGAAGTCGACGTCGATGTCGGGCGGCTCGCGGCGTTCGCCGGAGATCAACCGCTCGAACAACAGCTCGTGCTTGATCGGGTCGATCGACGTGATGCCGAGCATGAAGCAGACGCAGCTGTTCGCCGCGGAGCCGCGCCCCTGGCACAAGATGCCGCGGCGTCGGCTTTCCGCGACGATGCTGTTCACGGTTAGGAAGTAGGGCGCATATGCGAGCTCGGCGATCAGCCGTAGTTCGTGATCGATCTGCGTCCGGTATGGCACGGGCACACCGTCCGGAAATCGGCGCTCGACGGCGGCCTCGGTAAGCTGTTCGAGCGCCTGCTGCGCGGTCAACCCGTCGACGACGCGCTCGTCGGGATATTGGTAGCTCAAGTCACCGAGGTCGAAGGTGCAGCGGCGGGCGATCTCGGCGGTCGCGCGGATCGCGTCGGGGAAGGCAGCGAAGCGGCGCTCCATCTCTTCCGGGGATTTCAGGTGCCGGTCGGCATGACGTTCGCGGCGATAGCCGAGCGTGTCGACGGTGCACTTCTCCCGGATCGCGGTGACGACGTCCTGCAGCAGCCGCGCGTCTGGCGCATGATAGAGGATGTCGCCGACCGCGACGGTTGCGACTTGTGCGTCGGTCGCCTGCCGGGCAAGGTCGTGAAGGCGCATCGCATCGTCGGGCCGCCGCCGGAAGGTGAGCGCACAATAGCCGCGGTCCCCGAACACCTCCTGCAGGTCGCCGAGATTGCTGCGGGTTGCGTCGCTGGGCAGATCGGGTAGCAGGATGGCGATCATCCCCGCGTTCCAGGTGACGACATCCTCCCACGCCAGCGCGCAGCCGCTCTTGCCCGCGCGCGACTTGCCAAGCGTGAGCAGACGGGTGAGGCGTGACCAGGCGGGCTTGTCGGTCGGGTAGAGCAGCAGCACGCGGCCGTCGTCGAGCCGTACCCGCGCGCCGGCGATCATTCGCACGCCGGTTGTTTTCTGCGCCTCCCAGCCACGCATCAGCCCGGCGACGCTGCCGAGATCGGTTAGCCCGAGCGCGGAATGGCCAAGCAGCGCGGCGGCCGCGAACAGTTCGTCCGGGCTGGAGGCACCGCGCAGGAACGAGAAATGGCTGGTGACCTGAAGTTCGACATAGGTCGTCTGCGTCGTCATCAGCCGAACAGCCCATGCAGATACCAGCTGAGGTCGCCGGTCGCGGAATCGACGCCATCACCGCGGCGGAACAGCCAGAAGCGCGCGCCGGTATCGTCCTCGACGCGGAAATAGTCGCGCACCGCCCATAGCTCGCCATCGCGCCGCCACCATTCGCCGTGGATGCGCTCGGGGCCGTCGCCAGCGACGACGGCATGGACCTGGCCACGCCAGGTGAAGCGGCGGGGCGGAGCGTCTGGCAGCAAGGCCAACACGCCGACCAATGGTTCCGGCCGGTTGAGGAGCCGCACCGGCCGCCTCCACGCGGGCCAGCCGGTCGGCGCAGCGAGCGGCGCGGTGCGACGGACGGCGCGCTCGGGCACGTCGCTCTCTACCGGCGCTGCGGTGAACAGAGCCGCATCACCGACGCGGCCGGCGATCTGGTCGACCAGCGTTGCGACATCCGGCGGACCATCGTCGCCGGCGAGGCTGGCGGCAAGCGCCGTCGCGCCGAGCGGATCGGTGCGGGTGGCGGCGAGTCGCATCGTCTCAATGCCGTCGCCTGAATCGATCGTCGCGATCCTGAGGTGGAAAAGGCGGGCGAGATGGGTCGCGTCTCACGTCGGTCGCGATGTGCCGATCGCGAGCCGCTGCTTGCTGCCGTCGATCCGCTCGATGACGAGCAGCAACGTGCGGGCGCCGGCGCCGCGTTCCTGCAGCAGCTGGATCATGTCGGCGAGAAGATCGCGGATGACGTGTTCGATCGCTTCGGCGGTGCCGATCGGCTCAAGCAGGCGGCGGTGTGCCAGCGGCGTCTCCTCCGGCACGACCGGCACGATTGGTTCCGCCACCCGTCGGAGCGCCTCGTCGAGGCGGCGCACGCTGGCGAGTCCCAGTCGGCGCGCAAGGGGACCCCGCGGCAGCGGCAGCAGATCGGCGATCCGGTCGAGCCCGAAGCGCGCCGCGGCGGTCACTGCCTCGGGCGTCAGCCGCAGCGCGGCGGGCGGCAGGCCGGCAAGTGCCTGCGCCTCGCCGCCGTTCGGAATGGCGCTGATCGCGTCACGCCCGAACCGCGCCAGCGCGTGTGCAACGCCCGGCGTTCCAGCCACCGCGACGCGTGCGGTATAGCCGAAGCGCTGGCAGAAGCGGATCAGCCGCTGGCAGAAGCGCGCCTCGCCGCCATGGAGGTGCGCCGTACCGGTCAGCTCGATCCACAGCCCGTCGGTACCACTTGCTGCTGCGGTGGGTGTCCAATGCCGCACCGCATGCAGCGCGAGACTGTCCAGCACCGCTCGGTCGGCGTAGGGGTCGGCGGCACGCACGTCGAGCTCGGCGACCAGCGCGCGCGCCTGCGTCACCACCATGCCGGGTGCCAAGCCGAGCGAAAGCGCGGCGGGACACACGGCGGTGATGACGTGGCGTTGGCCGGCCTGCTCCGCGAGGATCAGTGGCACCGCATGGGCTATCGGCGCGGTCACCGGCAAGGGCCTGCGCGTGCCACCCGCCGGTACCGGTCGCTTGAACGGATGGTCCGCGGCCTCGGCGCGCCGGCCGAGCTCCCACATCGTCGGCTGCTGGTGACGCGGCAGCGCCGCGGCCCGCTCTTCGATCGTTGCACGTGCGCCGTCGTCGCGCGCTCGGCGCGCGCCAGGGCGCCAGCCGCCGCCCCGCGGGACCGAACAGGCACCGGGGTCGTCGTCGATCGGCAACTGTGGCGCAGGCTGCGGTTCAAGCAGCGCGCGCGGTCGCTCGAGCCGACGCAGTCGCTCGATGGCGAGGTGCGGCAGGTAGAGCGAGGCGACCCGTGTCATCGCATGCCTCCAGTTGCAGGGTGAAGTGATGACCGCCGCGCTGGCGCGCGAGGTCGACGGTCCAGCGCGCCCGGCCGACGCCCGGCGCCGGCAGCCGCTCGGACGGCGCGCAGGCGATCCGCCAGCGCGTCATCGCCGCCGAGAGGTCGGACAAGGGCTCGACACCGGCCTTGTGCCAGCGGCGCGCGAGCAGCGCCGGAGCGTGACCGCTCATCGCAGCGAGTTGCAGCCGCCGCGTCGCGACCATGTCGGTGCGCTTCACCTCACCGACGACTGCGGCGAGCCCGCCGTGGCGCAGACTATCCTCCATGATGGCGAGGACTTGTTTGTCGTCGCGCGCCTCGACGAACAGCAGCGTCGCCGGGTCCAGCCCGGCCTGTTCAAGCCCAGGAGCGTAGAGATCGAAGCGGGTCAGCGCCCAAAGCACACGCCTACCGGATCGCGCTGTGGCGCGGGCAGCGATGCCGACCCAAAACAGCGTCGCCGCGGCATCATCGGTGAGCATCGGCGTCGCCGGCGACACCTCGTGAAGGCCGCCCAGCACGAGCCCGCCCTCGGCGAATCGCGTGTCGATCGCATCGATGCCGAAAGGCAGAACCGCGAGCTTCGGCCCACGGACGACACCCAACTCCTCGCGCAAGCGAGCCAGGGCATCATCGGGTTGGGGGTTAGCGGACATGGCTGTTACGACTCATTTGTTCGCTATATGTTCCAGAATTGTTGCAGGAGGGTCAAGGCGTTACGGGAGAGATTCGGTGAACCGAAACGGGATCGATGCTGCCGGCCCGGCAGCTCCGACGGGGGCAGCGCGAGCGGATTACGACCATGTCGGACGTCGCCTGCGCACGCTCGAGCAATGCGCGCTGTACAAGCGGACGTTGCGCCTGACCTGCCCGCGCTGCGGTCATGTCCGGGTGCTGGATGCGGTATGCCTGTGGTGGATGTTCAACCGCCGCGGCTGGGACGATGGCCTGCCCGCCGTGGCAGCCCGGCTATGCTGCGCCGGCTGCCGTGAGCAGAAAGCAACGGCGCGACCGCGCGTCACGGTCGGTCGCGAACCTCCGACCGGCGCGCCTCTGCCCTATCCGGACAAGGCGACGTGGAAGAAGCTTGTCTCGCGCCATCGCTCGTGATCGAAGACGACGATGTGCAATCTCTATAATTTGAAGGTCGATCCGCGCGGCTATTTCGATGCGCTTGCCGCGGTCGACGACGCGGCCAACGTGCTGGGAATGGAGAAGGACTATGCCGCCCCCGGCAAGCCCGGCTATGTCGTGCGCTACGAGGATGGCCGGCGGGTGCTGAGCACGATGCGCTGGGGCTTCCCGACCCGAAAACCCCGCAAGCGTCCGGCGCGCGAGGGGGACCTGCCGTTCCTCTACGACTGGTGGACCAACGCCCGCAACTTGCACAACAATTTGTGGAAGCCCTGGCTGCTACGGACCGAGCATCGCTGCCTCGTGCCCTTCACTCGCTTTGCCGAACCCAAGACTGTGTCCGACCGTCAGGGTCCGGGCGATACCAACTGGTGGTTCAACGTCGAGGACCAGCCGGTGCCGTGCTTCGCCGGCCTGTGGAAGGTCGATGCCGACCACGACCGCGTCTACGCCTTCTGCACCACCGAGCTCAATCCACTCGTCGCGCCGAAACACCCAAAGGCGATGCCGATGATCCTGCTCGCCGAGGATCAAGAGCGCTGGCTGACCGCGCCAGTCGAGGAGGCGTTGACCATGCTCACCGCCTATCCCTCGCAGTTGATGCGCGTCGCCTGACCGATGGCCCGCAATCGCTATTATGACGGCCCGCCGAGCGATCATTTCGACGGCACGCGCTTCTTCAATCCCGGTCAGGTGAGCACCGACCGTGGCGTCTCCAACATGCTGCGATGGAAGCTGGCCGGTGGCGCGGTGAAATGGCCCGCCTCGGTGCCCATCGTCCCGGCCAAACCCGAGGCACACGTCGCCGGGCTGCGCATCACGATGGTCGGCCATGCCTCGCTGTTGATCCAAGTCGCGGGCCGCAACATCCTTACCGATCCGGTCTGGTCAGAGCGGGCGAGCCCGTTCCGCCGCATCGGACCGAAGCGGGTGACAGCGCCGGGCATCGCGTTCGACGACCTGCCGCCAATCGATTTCGTGCTGCTCAGCCACGGTCATTACGATCATCTCGATGTCGCGACATTGCAGCGGCTGCACGCGGTCCACGATCCGCTGATGGTAATGCCGCTCGGAAACGATGCCGTCGTGCGGGCGGCCGTGCCTGCGGCCCGCTGCATCACCGGCGACTGGTGGGACCGCTTGGCGCTCGGTGACGAGATCGCGACGACCGTGACGCCCGCCTATCACTGGTCGAACCGTTGGCCAAGCGACACGCGAATGATGCTGTGGGGCGGCCACTACCTGGAGACACCCGCCGGCGCGATCTGGTTCGTCGGCGATACCGGCTATGGCGATGGTCGCATCTTCGGCGAGATCCGTGGGCACCTCGGGGCGCCCGATGTCGCGCTGATCCCGATTGGTGCCTATGCGCCACGCTGGTTCATGGCGGCGCAGCATGTCGACCCCGTCGAGGCAGTGCGGATCTTCTGCGATGTTGGTGCAGATCGAGCGCTCGGCATTCACTGGGGGACGTTCCAACTCACCGACGAGGCGCGTGGAGCACCGGTCGAGGAATTGTCCGCAGCGCTAGAGGTAGCTGGCGTCGCGCCCGAGCGGTTTGTGGCGGCTGAAGCAGGCGAATTCTTCCACTTCTCCTGAACCAAGTGATTGCTTGGCTGGCAATGTTACTGCATCTTTGAGCCGCGCCGGGTTTGTCGGAGGCTCCAACTCCAGAGAAGGTGGAGCCATGACAAGCAACACGACGAACAAATTTGCGTTAAAGGTCCGCGAGCGTGCGGTGCGGATGGTATCCGATGATGAGCGCGATCACCTCTCGCGGTGGGCGGCGCTGGTGTCCCCACTGAAGTTGCTGGCAAAGTGAAGGCGCTGGAACGCGAGGTTCGCGAACTGCGGCAAGGCACCTTTAATTCCCCATATGGCGCAACTACTCGGGGAACGGAGGTAGAACGGCAAAAAGTCCTTCGGCTGCCAGTTCCCGCAGTCGGAGAAGCAAATTCGACTTATTAGCCGCCGATCCGCCGATCCGCCGATCCGCCGCATCGCCACGCGACCAGCGTCAGACCAGGAAACAGCGAGCCCGCTGATCGACGCGCGTCGGCGTCACCCCGGCAGACTCAACGGACGCGCGCGCGTGGCCCTCGACCATTGCGAAACGTCGCTGGTGAGCAGTTCCGCGGTGCGCCGGATCAGGCGGCGCAGTCCGTCGAACCCCGGCGCTTCGTCCTGTACGATCCGGAGTAATTCGCCTAGGTGTACCGCAAGCGCCCCGTTGCGTTCGGCGGAACCCGCAAAGTCGCCTTGCATGCGGATGCCGTAGATGGCGGCACCGATCGCCGGCAGCGCGGCGCTGACGATCGTCACGCCAACCGGCATATGGTGATCGCCGCCTTCGCCATGTGCGAAAAAGGTCCAGACCAGTTCGATCCCGAGTACGCCGGCGCAGACGATAGCGGTGATCGCGAACAACGCACCACCCACGCGGTGCAGCCGGTGTTCGAGCTTGTGCATCCGACCGGCTTCGCGGCGGACATAGGCGATCTGGTCGTCGAGCAGCGCGACGAGGCTCGCATGGGTTTCGGCGAGGTAGGCGGCATCGATCCGGGCGGAGGGCAGTCCGATCCGGCGCGCGATGTCGCGCCGCTCGCGTCCCGCCACATCGCCATTCTCGGCGCGCACGCCGCGCAGGAACAGGTCGCCGAGCGACGCGGATACGGCAAGGCAGCGCAGTTCCTCGGCAAGGGTCCGCTGGTTGAGCCACCGATCATGCCAGCCCGCCCGCGATCCCCAGCGGATGACGAGCAGGATCGAAGCGATCGACACGAATTCGCCCGCCGCCAGCAGCGGTTTCACGGCAACCGGCACGATCATAGCAAGCAGCGCCAGCACGACGGCGAGCGCCGCCAGCGCAAAGCTGCTGACGAAGGCACTGCGAAACAATTGCGCGGCAAGGCTCGCTTCGCAATCCGCCTGGTCGAAGCTCGGCCAGAGCAGACCATCGATCCGCATCCGCAACGTCGTCGCCAGGCCGTCCTGCACTGCCCGCGGTGCCGGGCATGGCCGACGTAGATCGGCGAAGCGGAACTTGCGGACGCCGGTGCAGGCTAGTAGCAGCGGATAGGCGATCGCGAACAGCGGTGGCGTCTTTGTGCCGGACCGCCGTCGCTTATCTTCTTCGCCGTTTGGCGCGCTCGATGCCAGCCGCGCCATCAGCCGCGGCAGGTCTTCCAGCCCGCTGCGCGCGACGCTATCCACCGCCTCCGGTCCGGCATCATGGTCGTTCAGGCCGCTCCACAGCAGCACCGGCGACCGGGACGCATCGGGCTCGAGCACCACGACCGGGATCGAATGGGCGACCGCCTCGGCGACGATCTGCGCCGCGCCGCCGCGTCCGCGCGCCGGTTCACCGTCCCATATCGCCAGCAAGATGTCGCTCTGCGTGAGAACGACCCGGCCCGCCCGTTCATAGGCGGCGGCCGCGCCGACCGGACCGTCGCGCCGTCCGGGCAATTCCAGCACGTTGGCAGACCGATCGATCCGCGCGGTCAGTTCGCCGGCCTTGGCTCCGTCGAAGTCCTGCGCATATTCCTCGCGCGCGAAGGGCAGGACCGTGTCGACCTGCCATCCCAAGGCAAACGCAGCATCGGCGGCCATGGTGTCGGCCCCTTCAGCAAGGCTGCCGACCAGGCGGAAGCGGTCGTTCGGCGCGGCGGCGGCCAGCGCCGCCAGCGCCGCGTTGATCCGGGCGCGCAGCACGACGGGGTCGACCCCGGCTAGTCGCGCCGGACGATGCCCGGTGATGCCGACCGCGATCGGCGCAGCGTCGCCGGTTCCAATGCCCGGCGTGGCTGCATCGGATCGCCAATGTCGATCGATCGGTCCCGCGCCGCCGGCAGGTTCCGGCACTGCGCGCGTCCGTCCGTCCTGGCCACTCATCCGCCGCCCCTTACCGCCCTTGCCCGATGTGGAACGGTAGAGTTGTTCCCGGCGTGCGCCAAGTACGCACGAGCAACAAGCCCCTTATGCTTAACGAATTATACCAGTAAAAGCGTTGCGGGGCATTCGGGGGGTAGACCGTGACCGATCTGTTCGTGTCGTACAAGTCGGAAGACCGGCCGCGGGTCGCGCCCCTGGTCGCGGCGCTTGAAGCCGACGGGATCGGCGTGTGGTGGGACGCGCATATCGGCGGCGGCACCGAATGGCGCGAGACGATCGGCCGCGAACTGGCTGCCGCGCGTTGCGTACTGGTGGTGTGGAGCAACCGCTCGACCGGGCCGGAAGGCAGCTTCGTCCGCGACGAGGCGACGCGCGCATTGCGGCGCGGCGCGTATATGCCGGTCTGCATCGATCCGGTGGAACCCCCGCTCGGCTTCGGCGAAACCCAGGCGCTGCCGCTGATCGGGTGGAAGGGCAATCGCAGCGATCCCCGCTATCTGGCGGTTCTGGCAGCGGTGCAGGCGGTCCTGACGGGCAGAGAACGGCCGGCCCCGCCAGTACAGCTGCCGAAACGCGGGATCGAGCGTCGCCTGCTGATCGGCGGTGGCGCGGCTGCCGTGGTGGTGGCCGGCGCGGGCGGCTGGTGGTGGACGCGCGGCACCGATTCCGGGGACAACCGGATGGCGGTGCTGCCCTTCGCCAACCTGTCCGGCGATCCGTCACAGGCGTATCTGGGCGACGGGATGGCGGAGGAGCTTCGCACCGCGCTGTCGCGCATTCCCGGTTTCCAGATCGTATCGCGGCTGTCGTCGGAAACCGTCCGCGACCTCGACGCCGGGGCGGCGGCGGCCCGGCTGGACGTCAGCGACATCCTGGCGGGCAGCATCCGGCGATCGGCGGACGTCGTGCGCGTGACGGCGCAGCTCATCAACGGCCGCACCGGGGTCGAACGCTGGTCGGAAAGCTACGACCGCCAGAACCAGGACGTTCTGTCGGTGCAGTCCGATATCGCCACGCGGGTCGCGACAGCGCTGCGCAATTCGCTGGCCCCCGCCCAGCTGGCGGCGGTCGTCGATGTCGGCACGACCAACGTCAAGGCGCACGACCTGGTGCTGCAGGCAACCGAACTTGGCACGAATCAGGACGGCGAGGCGGTGTCCCGCAAGGTGCTCGGTCTGCTGGACGCCGCGCTGGCGCTGGACCCGGACTATGCCGAGGCGCTCGCCGCCAAGGCGGGGGCGATGGCCGATATCGCCACCTTCTATACCGTCGCCGAAAAACAGCCGGCGGCGATGAACGCGGCGATCGCCGTGGCGCGCCGCGCGATCGCCCTGAACCCGGACCTGCCACGCGCGCACAGGGTACTCGGATTCCTGCTCAAGAACCAGCTTCGCTTCGCCGACGCCCTCACCGCCTATCGCCGCGCCAATGCCCTTGGTGCCGATGCCGGGGCGCTGATCGGCTACAGCTTCTTCCTCGCCGAAATAGGCCATACGCGCGACGCGCTCGCACAGGCCAACAGGGCGGTTGCGCTCGACCCGCTCAACGCCAGCGCCATATCCGCGCAGGGCAATGCCTATTATCTGGGTGGCGACTATGAAGCGGCGATTACGGCGCTGCGGCGTATGCTGCGGGCGGCACCCGAGCGGTTCTACGCGCGCTATTACATCGGCCTTTCGCTCATGTGGCTGGGGCGAACGGATGCGGCGCTGGCCGAGTTTCAGGCGATGCCGGCCGACGACAAGTTCCGCAATGTGGGTGAGGCGGTGCTCGCGGCCCGACGCGGCGACCGTGCGACATCCGACGCGGAGCTGCGGGAAGCGCTGAAGGTGGCGGACGATCAGGCAATTGTGATCGGTGCCGTTCACGCGCAGCGCGGTGAGCGCGACAAGGCGATGGCGATCATCGAAAACGCCTTGGCGCAACGCAGCCCCGATATCCCGGCGATCAAGGCCGATCCGATGTTCGCGCCGCTGCGGTCGCTGCCACGCTTTCAGCAGATCCTCGCCCAGCTGAACTTGCCGTAAGGCGCGGTCGCACATATCGCATCATCTGTGTTCAGGGCACGGTCAAAGCAAATGCACCGGCTGGCAATGTGGCTGCGAGCGGGTAGGGCAGGCATGCTTTGTGGCCGCAAGCAAGCCAGTCCGTTGCGCTGCTATAATTCGTCGCCGGAGGTGATCCGACTGGTCGTACTTGTGTACGTCCGGTTCGTGGAACCGCCAGTGGTTGGATCACGGCAGCGATGCCGTACTGCATGATACGGTACGCCTTCCGACAAAGCGAAAGTGAGGCGTCGCGTCCGCGTCGGCTTTCGGCGCCCCGGCTGTTCTGCTGCAGCCGTTCCCTCGTGCTAGCGCTGGCGTTCTCTATCAACGCGCCTGATTGGCAACGTACTTGAATCGGCGGCGGCGCGACGGGAGGCGCTCCTGCTTACGTAGGCCATTACCGTCCGCAAAGATCGATATGAACGAATGTTGGAGTTGGGGTGCGGACAACGGACTCGGGGCGGACGAGCCTCGACCTCGTTCTCCTCAAGTTGACAACATTCAGTCACTATACCAGTACCCTCGTCCGCCAGACGGTTTGCCGCGGGCGGCGTAGCGTCAATGGCTTGCCGAGATGTCTTGCGTCCGCACATGCTCTCGATAGGGTTTTGACGCTACGTGAAGACGGCGTCCTGCGTTCGCCAGCGTAAGCCTCGGCAACCTCGACGCCCGGTGCTGCAACGTCTTCTATCGCAGTAATACTTTTCTACCGGATTGGTAGCGTACGGGTGAACGGACCAAACGCGACCAGCGTGAGTTAGCTGTTCCCGAAGGGAAAGCGAATGAACGATGAACTGGGAGGAGCGTCGGCCGCCGGAGTAGCGGCCGCCAAAGTGCCGAGCAGGGATGGATTGCTCGGTCTTGCGGTAGCCGTGGTCGTGATTGCCGGGCTATTCCTAGCCAAGGACGTGTTGATACCCATCACGCTTGCGGTGCTGTTGTCTTTCGTCCTGTCGCCAATCGTCCTGTTTCTGCGACGCGTCAAGTTGCCGAAAGGGCTGGCAATCTTCGTAGCAGTGATTAGCGCCTTGGGCGTCCTCGGCGGCATAGGCACGTTGGTCGGGATGCAGGCCGCGTCGCTATCGGACAGGGCGCCAGGCTACGTCACGACTATCCAGTCCAAAATCGATAAAGCGACCGGCTTTATCACAACAGAGCTTCCGTTCATCGGACCGAACACTCCGCCTCCGGCCGTGATTGCCGATCCAAATACTGTGCGGGGCACCAAGACCCATCCCCTGAACGTCCGGGTCATCGACAAGCAGATTCCGGTACTGGAACAGGTGGGCAGCTACCTCGAACCGGTAGTCGCGCCGTTCGAAACATTCGTGATCGTACTCGTCGTAGCGATCTTCATACTCATGCAGAAGGAAGACCTGCGCGATCGAATGATCCGCCTTTTCGGCTCGTCCGACCTTCATCGCACGACGGCCGCCATGGATGACGCCGGCGGACGGCTCAGTCGGTACTTCCTGTCTCAGTTGGCCGTAAACGCCAGCTTCGGTACCGTCGTGGGTATCGGCCTTTGGATCATTGGCCTGCCGGTTCCTGCCTTATGGGGCATCCTCGCCGGCGTGCTCCGCTTCGTACCGTATATAGGCGCACTACTCGGTGCGGCTCTACCGTTGATCGTTGCGGCCGGAGCGGATCCGGGCTGGTCGACGATGGTGATGGTCGCAGCGCTCTTCGTCGTTCTCGAGCCGGTGATCGGTTATGTCATCGAGCCGTTGCTCTACGGTCATTCGACCGGTCTGTCTCCACTCTCGGTCGTGCTGGCAGCGGTGTTCTGGACCTGGATTTGGGGACCCGTAGGCCTGGTGCTGTCGATGCCACTGACGCTGCTGCTCGTCGTGCTGGGCCGGCACATCCCAAGTTTGGAATTCCTTGACGTTCTACTGGGCGACCGGCCGGCCCTTACCCCGGTCGAAAGCTTCTACCAGCGGATGCTGGCAGAGGATCCGGACGAAGCACTCGATCAGGCCGAGGGTCAGCTCGCGGAACGGTCGCTGACGGCCTATTATGATGAGGTGGCACTGGCCGCGCTGAAACTCGCAGCCGCAGACGTCGAACGAGGTGCCATCACACGCGACCGGGCAACGAGGGTCGTAGACTCTATGCTGGTGCTCGTAGGCGAACTGCACGGGCAGGAAGACACTGCCAGTGTAACCAAGGCACGAGAGGGCCGGCTAAATCCGCTGGTCGGAGAAGGCGTAGGGTTCGAAGAAACGGCGCCGGCCACACTTCCAGCAGCGCCGGCTCAATGGAAGGCCGACGGGAGCATCCTGTGCATTGCTGGACGTGGCGTGCTAGACGATGCCGTGACTGCCATGCTTGAGCAATTGCTCGCGAAGCGCGGCTTTGGTGCAAAACGGGTTTCGCATGACGTCGGATCACGTGCGAACATTGATCGTCTCGATGCTACGGGCACCCGTCTCGTATGCATATCCTACCTCGAGATCGGCGGCTCGCCGTCGCATCTCCGATATCTCGTACGGCGCATCCGGTCCCGCGTAGGCAATGTGCCGATATTGGTCGGGCTATGGCCGGAGGGCGAGGCGGCGCTCACCGACCGGGAGATACAGCGCACTTTGGGTGCGGACCTCTACGTTGGCAGCCTGGGTGCGGCGGTGGAGGCATGTCTGGAATATGCAGGTGCCGAACGGGAGCAGGCGGCATGAACGTCGTTGATCATGGCGCAGGTACCGGCGCGAGCTCCCCCTTACAGGTACCGCCGGCGGGATGGCTGGCAATCCTGAAGCGTACTTGGAAGGAGATGGGGGACGACAATATCGGCATCATTGCTGCCGGTATCGCCTTCTACGTCTTCGCCGCCATTGTCCCGACGCTCGGTGCCGTCGTGTTGAGCTATGGTCTGTTCGCCGAGGCGGAAACGGTACGGCGCAACATCGAGGGCGTCTTCGCCTCGCTGCCCCAGGATGCGGCATCCATCATTTCGTACCAGCTGCTGACTGGACTTGCCCCGCTTAAGTGGAGAGGCATTTGCTCAGCGTGACGCGGTTCGTTCGAACTGCG
>NZ_LMLN01000022.1:0-18895 GCF_001421915.1 Sphingomonas sp. Leaf62
TTCGTTCAACAGGCTATGACGCCTTGAACGTCCGCTGGGTTGTCCCTGCTCCCGGTCTGACCGGTTCGCCATCACATCGCATCGCTCTCGCAACCTCGTGAAGCTGATCTCCTTTGTTTGAGCCAGCTAAATCATCAAGCCGCCAGCCTGGGCTGGTGCCCGGCCCGGTATGTTTCGCCTCGCGCCATGATGGCCCAGGCCACCCGAGCGGTGTGGTTCGCCATCGCGACAGTGGCCACCCGTACAGGCTTGCGCGCGAGCAAAGCCACGAGCCGCGGATCGGCGGTCTCCGGCTTTCGCTTCACGCCTTTGATCAGCGACGTCATTCCGACGACGAGTAGCGTACGCAGATACTTGTCGCCCATCTTGGAGATCCGCCCAAACCTCTCTTTGCCGCCACTCGAATGCTGCCGCGGCGTCAGGCCTAACCAGGCGGCGAACTCCCGCCCTGAGCGGAACTGGCTCGCGTCGGTGACCGACGCGGCTAACGCTGTTGCCCCGATCGGACCGATGCCAGGGATCGACATGAGGCGACGGGCTGTGTCGTTTGTCCGCTGCCAGGCGAGGAGATCCAGATCGATCTCCCGAAGCTGCGCATGGGTATCGAGCGCCTGTTGCGACAATCTTCCAGCGATCTTTGCCGCTTCCCTCGGCACGGGAGGCGCCTCGCCGTCAATGATCTTGCGCGCCATCTCCAACGCCAGACGAATGCCTTGAGGAATGTTGATGCCGAACTCGGCAAGCAGTGCCCGCACCATGTTGACGAGCTGCGTCCGTTGCTTGACCAGCAGGTCGCGCGCCCGATGCATTGACAAGGCTGCTTGCTGCTCCGGCGACTTCACCGGCACAAACCGCATCGTCGGACGCGTCACTGCCTCGCAGATCGCTTCCGCATCAGCTGCGTCGGTCTTGCCGCGCTTCACATAGGGTTTGACATACGCTGCCGGCATCTGTCGGATATCGTGGCCAAGCTTGATCAGCTCGCGAGCCCAATGATGCGCCGTGCCGCACGCCTCCATGCCGACAAGACAAGGTGGCAAACTTGCAAAGAAGGGTAGAAGCTGCGCGCGACGCAGCGTCCTTCTGACAACCACGTTGCCGTCCGCATCGATACCGTGAACTTGGAAAACGTTCTTGGCCAGATCAAGGCCGATCGTGCTAATCTCCATGACGGGTGGCTCCCATATGCTCGTGAATGCCTGATAGCCTTCACACCATGGCACCTCGATGCCGTGAGCGGGAGCCATCCACCCCATTCGTTCAGTTTGCTAAGGCGACCGACCCTCGCAGCTACCGCGAGGCGCTCGAACTCCCTACGCGACCCGATCGTACGCTCGCTTGCGCGTGCCAAGGTTGGCTTCCATAACCCGCTGAATTCAGGGGGAGGAAATTATGCAGATCGACGGCACTGCTGCGTCTGAAACGCTATCGGGCACGGACGGGGACGACGTCATCAATGGCTATGCCGGCTTTGACATCATCAACGGACGCGGCGGCAACGACATAATCAACGGCGGCGACGATGGAGACTCGCTTGAGGGTGGTGCCGGTGACGACATTATCGATGGTGGAGACGGCAACGACTTCGTCAATGATTTTACCAGCGGGTCGGACATCCTGCGTGGTGGATCCGGTGCCGATACGATCAACGTCAGCCATTTTGGCGCGACGGGATTGACCGAGACGATCGTCATCGACGCCGGGACTGGCGATGACCGGGTCGATTTCAACAGTTCCGCCAAGGGAACGGCGACGATCGATCTTGGCGACGGCGCCGATCGGCTGTCGTTCGGAACCGTATCCAACGCCTTGCTGACGATCACCACCGGTGCCGGCCGCGATACGATTGTTCTGCAACCGTACACTTCGATCGGGACTGCGCCTGTCATTACCGATTTCCAGACCGGCGATGCCGGCGATATTTTCGAACTGAGCGAGTATGTCGCCCGGACGACGATCAATTGGGATGGCTCCAATCCGTTTGGTTCGGCAGGCTTTCTACGGTTGGTTCAGGCGGGCACGACGGTCCTGTTGGAAGCAGATCGCGACGGACCTAATGGCTCTATGTCCAGCTTCGTGACGCTGGTACGCTTCGAGAATAGTTTGGTCGAGGCGTTCACTGCCGCAAACTTCGGCGGGTATGCACCGTCAGGCACGGCGGTCGTTGGCAGGACCATAACCGGCACGGACAACTTTGATACCCTGACTGGTACGGTCGGTGCTGACGTCATCAGCGGATTTGCCGGTCGCGATCAGATCGACGGTCGCAATGGCAATGACATCATCGATGGCGGCGCCGATAGCGACACCATTCAGGGCGGCTTCGGTAACGACGTAATCGATGGTGGCGACGGTGATGACACGATCAGCGACACAGGCGGGTCGGACACGATACGTGGTGGTGCAGGCAACGATTCCATTTTCGTGTCGCATTCGTCTAATGGAACTGCCGAAACGATCCGGATCGAAGGCGGCGCAGGAGACGACGTCGTTTCCTACTACGTCTTCAGTCCCGGCACCGGTTCGATCGATCTTGGTGAGGGTGCCGACCGGCTCATTCTGGGGAACGGACAGGCGGTACGGGCAACGCTGGGTAGCGGACGCGATCGCGTTGAGTTCGCGAGCTTTGCACCGCAGAACGCCATTCCCACGATTGCCGACTTCACGGCGGGTGCGGACGGCGATGTCGTCGATATCAGCACGAACTTCACCTTCGGCTTCCAGGGTTGGGACGGATCGAACCCGTTCGATAGCAGCGGCTATCTGCGACTGCTTCAAGCTGGCAAGGACACGCTGTTCCAGATCGATCGTGACGGTGCGGCCGGTCGGTTTAGTAGCTTCCAAACCATCGGGCGTTTGGAGAACGTCGACGCCCTGTTGCTTACCGCTGAAAACTTCGGTGGCTACGCACCGACAGTCGTCAACGGTGCCGATCTTGCAACCGCCGTCGTTACCACTCCCCAAGTCGTCACCGAGGGCATCGATCAAACGCTCACGATCGGGTTGACGTTCAAGAACGTGACCAGCCTCAACACCTTTGTGTCGATGAGCTTCGTCACCGACATGTCCTCCGCAACCAACGGCAGCGACGTGAGCGTCGGCACTTTCTCCGGTAGCTTCTCGATCACCCAATCGCCGGCCGGCGACTATCGCTTTAATCTGGGCTCCGTAGCGATCCTCGATGATGGGCTTGTCGAAGCTGACGAGACGATCGCGATCCGGATCACCGCGACCGGTCAGCTGTTCGACACCGGGACCGACAGCACCGTCGTTCAAATCAGCCTGCGTAGTGACGATCGGGCCGGCACGGACGGGGCCGACGTTCTGAACGGCACAGCCGGCAACGATATCCTCCGCGGTTTCGCAGGCGCCGATACACTTACCGGGCTTACCGGACGAGATCTGCTGGAAGGTGGTCAGGGTAATGACGTTCTCTCCGGTGGCAGCGGCAGTGACGTCTTCCTGTTCGCCGGTGCAATTCTCGGCAATGACAGGATCAAGGATTTTGGCGCCGATGATCTACTGGTAACGACGCTGAAGCTGGCCGACCGGGACGGCAACGGCGTCATCGGCTTCGGTTCCGACCGCGACCTCGACTTTACTGGTGGTGGGCAGGCTGTCATCACTTCCGACGCTGGTACCCGAGTAACCAGTCTGGAGTATGACGGCAGTTTTGTCGCCGACAACATTA
Source organism: Sphingomonas sp. Leaf62 (assembly GCF_001421915.1). Taxonomy (NCBI): domain Bacteria; kingdom Pseudomonadati; phylum Pseudomonadota; class Alphaproteobacteria; order Sphingomonadales; family Sphingomonadaceae; genus Sphingomonas; species Sphingomonas sp. Leaf62. The sequence goes on from NZ_LMLN01000022.1 coordinate 3,692, forward strand.
CTTACTATGTTTACAGCCGGGCGGGTTCCAGCGTTGGCGTCGCTGAGGCCGACGCCTTGATATGAGATGTGGAAGGCGGACCTTGCCTCGTACAATGAAATCGTAAGCAAGGTCCGCTATTGCATGTCTAAAATTCTGACCAATCTTCTGCTACGGCAGTTGCGCGACCTGCGGCGACCGACCGTCGGTCCGGGGATACTATCCTTCGCTGGAGCCGATGAACCGGGTTTTCGGGCCTGCGGGAAACGTCCGGCGCGCTCTGGCTCAGTTTGAACTGAGCGACCTGTCCTGCAAGGGCATTAGCCTGATCGGCCAAACTACGTGCGGCAGCGGTCGCTTGTTCGACCATAGCAGCGTTCTGCTGCGTCACACTATCCATCTCCCCCACTGCGGTGCTGACCTGCTGCAACCCGACTGCCTGCTGTTCTGCGGCGGTTGCGATCTGGCGGACCAGCTCGCTGATTTCGTTCACCCGGGCGTTGATCCGAACCAGGGCAGTCCCGGCCTCGTTTACAAGGGCGACTCCGGTATCAACCTGCTCGGTTGCTGACGTGATGCGGCCCTTGACGTCACGGGCCGCGTCGGCTGAACGCTGTGCCAAGGCCCGGACCTCACTGGCCACGACGGCAAATCCCTTACCCGCGTCGCCTGCCCGCGCGGCTTCCACGCCGGCGTTCAATGCCAGCAGGTTGGTCTGGAATGCGATGGCATCGATTACACCAATTATCTCTCCGATCTCCCCAGAGGCTCGTTCAATTCCGCCCATGGCGACAACCGCACGCTCAACCACCTTCGCGGACTGTTCGGTTTCAACGCGGGTCGCCTTGACGGTATCGTTCGCCACCGCCGCACTCCGTGCGGTTTCGCGAACGGTACTGGTGATCTCCTCCATCGCCGCCGCCGTTTGTTCGAGACTCGCCGCCTGCTGTTCGGTACGTCGCGACAGATCGTCGGAAGCTGCGCGGATGTCTTCGGCACTGCCATTGATACCATCTGCAGCGTGCGTGACCGTCCCCATCACCCGCGACATCGATTCCATAGCCGCATTGAAGTCCTGTTCCAGCGCGGCGTACCCTGCGGGCAAGTTCGTCAGACGCGTTGCCAAATCGGCATTGGCAAGGCGCGCAAGTCCTCCGCCGACCTCCGCCACTACAGCTTGCTGTTCGCGATCAGCTCGAATTTTTCGTAACGCTGCGTCGCGGAACACCACGACTGCTCTGCCGATCTTACCGATCTCGTCACGGCGATCGGCGTCGGGCATGCTGACGTCGTTATCTCCCCGGGCCAGTGCCTCCATCACCAGCGCAATATCAACGACGGGTCGGGCAATGGAACGCGAGAGCAGCCAACCCATCAGTCCCGCCAATGCTACGGCGAGCGCTCCCCCGAGCGCGAGCGTCCAGGTGACGAAGCGTTCGGCCTGCCGCTTGGCGGCGTCCTGCCGAGCGATCCACGCCGATTGTGCAGCTTGGATCTCCTCATGTGCCTTACGCATGGCACCGAGCTGCTTGGCGCCGGCGAGAGCGCGCGCCTGGCCTCGCGTTGCGGGGTCGGCGAATGCGGCAATCGTTGGTCGAACCTTGTCCTGCTGCCATGCGGCTACTGCATCAGTAAATTCCGCGAGACGAGCTTTCTGATCCGGTCGATCGGCGTACCGAGCGAACTGTACGGATGCTGTCTGGATCAACATCGTGTTCTCTCGATAAGTATCGAGGAACGCGTTTTTACCCAACAGGACGTATCCCCGTACCGCGCTCTGCCCTTCAACCACGCCACCCAGCATGTCGCCGGCATATTCCGAGGCAAGCCTCGCCTCATCGCGCGTGACTGCCACTTGTTGCAGCGTGCGAACGTTTGCAAACACCACGATGCTTACGATCGTGAACGTTGCAATAAGCGATGCAAAAGCAAACGCCAGCTTACGGGGTATCGAAATATTGTGCAGTGTCATACGCCTTCCATTCGAAGCGGAAGCATACGAGAACTGCGTTAACAGCGTTATAATCACTAGATCGTGTATAATATAACGCGCATTGATAACTCTTTAAAGTACACGATCGGGAAGGATAAAGTTGGACGTTATCCAAGCCAATCCCTCGTGCAGCTGAGCGGTTGAGCTCTGCCGCTCTCGTGAGGACGACCCAGAAACGGACGTTCAAGTTCCCTCAGCCGCTTCCCAACTGCGGACGTTCATACAGGTTGGTCCAGCGCAGCAATTGTTTGAGCACCCATCGCGCGACCTGGAACGCGGTGAAGGGTTGAAGCAGGATCGGCCCATACCGTTCGGTGGCATGGACGTGCCCGTCATCGTCAGTGTCAGACACGGCAATCCGCGGTCCGTCAGTGCCGCGAGAACGCCGGGCGCCCCGTTTGCCGCGACGTTTCTAATGAAGATGACCATGCGGGTCTCTGGCGCCTTCACCAGTTCACGAGCACGCGCTAAGTCACCGATCGGATCGATAACCGACAGGGCCTGCGCCCGCAGCACTCCAGCGCCGTAATCGCCGGCGAAGAATGCCTCGTTGCCGCCCGGCGTTTCTTCATGACGATCTTTGCAGGCAAGGATGACTTCGGCCAGATGCAATTAGCGGCACGGAAGTCGCAGCTCGACTTTGGCTCGAGCTCAATACCGTCTAGCTGTCAAAACCGTCGTTTGGTCCGAGTACGCAATCTATTAATTACCTGCCTGCCCCCCTTCGAACACCGTATGATCATTGTTTGGAAAGCCATAGGTCCAGCGCACGGGCGTGACGCCTGCGCTCGTCTTCTAGGACCGCGTCAGCTTCTTGCAGCGCAACGTCGTGAGACCGTTCCATTTCCTGCCGCTTGCGTTCGAGCTCCCGACGCTGCCGGTCGATTTCCGCTTCCTGCACGCGTAATTGGTCGCGCTCGTGTTGCTGGCAATCTTTCAACTCGGCCAAAGCGCTCTCCGCGGCTTCCAGCTTATCCCGAGATGGTCGAGGCAATAGTCGCTCGCGAGCCTTTGTCGGCACCCGTCCGCTACGACGCAGCGACCCCGAAGCGCTGCCCGGCCGCCTATCCGGCTCCGACGCCCTCGCTGGTCTGGATTTGCGTCGCCTTGGGCGATCCGTTGCCGCCAGATGTTCGGCTTCGCTCCCCCTGACCTGGCGGATCACTTGGCCAGGGTTGGCAAGGGGTTCGATCATCAAATCCTCGTCAGTGACGACCTCAGCTACGCCGTGTGCGAACAGGTCTGCATTGCTTCCCCATGCTTCTAACGCCGCCTTCTGGCTGGGGGCGGCAACATAAGCATCGTGAAATCCGATCGGTGTACGGAACACCTTAAGCTTTTGCTGCCAGGAGGTATATTTCGCAAGACCAACACGTTGGCGGCCTCGGCGGTTCAATCCGACTTTACCCATTTCGCCAGCTTGGTAGCGTCGGCTTGAGCTTGAGGGAAACGGACCATGCGCGCGATCTTATGGGCGGTATTGCTGGCAACTGCAGTCATGGTCGATAGCGACACGATCGCCAGTGTTCCTCCCGGTCGCGTTGTTCAGCCCGCAAGGCTCGAAGGGCCGTTCGAACTGCACTCGCGCATCTATCCCGGCACGGTGCGCCGCTACTGGGTTTACGTTCCTGAAGGATATGATCCGAAGCGGCCGCCGAATCTGTTATTGTTTCAGGATGGGCAGCGTGCGGTAAATCCGGACGGGTCGCTGCGCGTTCCTGCCGTCCTCGACGCACTTATTCGCCGTCGTGCGATCCCTGCGACATTGGGCATATTCGTCACGCCGGGTCACCGGGCGCTACGCTATCCCGATACGCTGGGCTCGGGAAATCCCGATCATCGTGTCGAAGAGTATGATGCGATTACCGACAGCTATGCTCGCATGACGCTGGACGAACTCCTGCCGACGGTTGCACGTCGGTGGCACTTTACGATGGACCCGAAACGCCGCGCCATCGGCGGCACATCGAGCGGGGCGATCGCATCATGGACGGTTGCTTGGCGGCATCCGGAGGCCTTCGCCAACGTGCTCAGCTTTATTGGCAGTTACACGTCGATCGGCCTGCGTCTGGATGGCAATGGCGTTCCGACCGCTTTTGGTGGCGATATCTATCCTGGTTTGTCCGCAAATCGCCGATCCGCCCGCTCCGCATTTTCCTGCAGGACGGCCGGAACGATCTCGACAACGAACATGGCAACTGGTTTCTGGCCAACCAGCAAATGGTGAAGGCGTTCGAATGGTCGAACCGCCAGGCCGACAGCCTCCGACGCGGCGGACCGCGCTACGACGTCCGATACGTATGGACCGATGGAGAACATTCGGATGCCGACGGTGGAGCGACGCTGCCCGGTGCCCTCGAATGGATATGGCGGGACCAACATCCGTGATCGGGAACGTTTCAAGCCACCTTCGACTTGCCCTGCCCTAATGCCATTTAGCTATCCTCTCGAAGGCTACGGCATAGACCCAAATGCGGTCATTCGTAGCCACTCCTCAGCTTCCCAACTTCCGCCATTCGTTCATCTCGTCGATATTGGAATAGTGCGGCGGATGGTTCTGAAAACGCTGTTGAGGGGATCAGCCGAATACTTCCTGGCCGGAGCGCTGCCCCGGCCACTCTGGTAAACGAGCAACGCACCCTGTCGAAAGCAAAGCTTGCTGGAATCCCCATTCGACCGATAGGATAAACGCCGCCAACGAAAAATGGGGGTGAAATGGGCTTTCGAATGAATATGTTGGCTGGGACGTCCTTGTGGCTGGCTCTCGCCACGAGCGGCGGCGCATATGCGCAAACTGCGCCGAGTGACGCGGGGGAAGCATCCCGTCCGTCCCCAGCGGCAGAGCAAGGCGAACAGGATATCGTCGTCACCGGCATCCGTGGTGGCATCGAACAAGCGGTACGGATCAAGCGCAACGCACCTAGCATCGTCGACGTGATCAGTGCCGACGACATCGGTCGCTATCCCGACGTGAATGTTGCGGAATCGGTCCAGCGCATCTCTGGCGTTCAGATCAACCGGACCCGTGGCGAAGGGCGTAGCGTCAACATCCGCGGTCTGCCCGACACGTTCACGCTCGTGACACTGAACGGGCGGGCTGTTCCGAACGCAATCAACGACCTGTTCACCGGCTTCTCGCGATCGTTCGACTTCTCGACGCTGCCGCCCGAATTCGTCCGCACCCTGGAGGTCTACAAGTCCCCTACCCCCGATCTGGAGGATGGTGGGCTGTCGGGCACCGTCAACATCCGCACCCCACGCGCACTGGACCTTGGTCGCCGGATCGTGACGGTTGCGGCGCAGGCCGAATATGAAAGCAACTCGGGCAAGGCTGCACCCCGCGTGTCGGCACTGTTCGCCGACCGGTTCTTCGACGACCGGCTCGGCGTCACCATTGGTGCGTCCTACACGCAGCGGCGGCCGCAGACGCATCAGATCGAGACCGGTTGGAACACGGTGACCGAAGGTCAGGGCGTACCGGTAGGTGGAGGTGCCGACGATCTGAACGGTGACGGGCGGATCGATCCGACGCAGCTCGTCCGCATACCTGGCGTTGTGATCCAGGACATGTTCACCGAGGACAATCGCCGCCTGAGCGGGATCGCCTCACTGCAATTCCGCCCCGACGACCGGTTCGAAGTTTATGTCGACGGCCTGTACACCCGTGTCGACGTCGATGCCGTGCGCCAGGAGAATTTTCATAATTTCGCCGGATCGGGTGGTGTGGTGGCGTCGCGCAGCGAAGTCCTCGACGGCGTCGATACCGCAACCGACTTCACGGTCAGTAACCTCGATCTGCGCGACGGCGGGCGCTATCAGGATCGCAGCGGTTACATCCGCTCGCTGGTTGGCGGGTTCAAGTTCGACAACGGCGGATGGCACGTCCTGGTCGAGGGATCGGCGCAAAAATCACGTCAGACCCGCAACACGCTTAATATCGCGGACAGCATCAACGGCACGGCGCGCATCGTCGCGCAGCCCGGCGACGTCGTGCCGAGCATTACCTATCTCGGCGATCTCGACACGCGTCGACTGAACCCCAACAGCTTTCGCCTGCTCAGTTTGAACGGCGAGCTTGACCGGGTGACGAGCGACCGTCTGCGCGACGTGAAGATCGACGTCCGGCGCGATCTTGGCGAACATGGGCTAACCGCGCTCCTGCTGGGTGCCAAGGCGACCGATCGGGCGATCTATGCCGACAACAAGGTGCTGACGATCGCCGCTGCCGGCGTGTCGCGCCTCTATGGCGGCCTCCCGGCAGGCCCCCTGCCGGGTTCGTTCAGCGCTGCGCCGTTCATGATACCGATCGCACCCGGATCCGGCGAGTTTCTCGGCAGTTATGACGGCGACGCCAGCTTCCCCACCCGCTGGCTGGGGTCCGATGCGCGCAGCTTCGTCAGCCGCTTCAGCCCGGCGCAGTTGATTGCCGCCGGCACCTACACCAACGATGCCACCGGCATCCTCGATGTCGAGGAACAGCTGCTCGCCTTCTACGGTCGCGGGGATATCGCGTTCGGGCGTCTTACCGGCAATATTGGGTTGCGTGCGGTCCGTACCAGTCAGACGACGACCGGCGTCAGCCCCGATCTGAACGGCATTTCGGTCGAGGTCGAAACCGGAATGACGACGCGCGTTCCCGCCGCCGCGCCGCTACAGGTATCGCGGCGCTACTGGGACTATCTGCCCAGCCTGAACCTGAAATATGAAGCGACCGACGAACTGCAGGTCCGCTTCTCGGCATCGCGGACGATTGCCCGGCCCAACCTCGGCGATATTTCGCCGACGACGACCGCCAATGGCAACGCCCTGACGATCACTCGCAACAACCCCTATCTCGACCCGTTCCGATCGAACAATCTCGACGCGACGATCGAGTATTATTTCGCTCGCGATGCACTGGTTGGCGCATCCTTCTTCTACAAGAATCTAGAAAGCCTGATCCGGCGAGAAATCACGGTCCAGTCGCTACCCATCGCCTATATCCGGACGACCGGGACAACCCGGGTACAGACCGACTTCACCGTCAGCCAGCTCGTCAACGGATCCGGAGTCGATCTGAAGGGCGTCGAGCTGTATTTCCAACAGGCGTTCACCAGCCTCCCCGCCCCGTTCGACGGTTTGGGGACGATCGCCAACTACACCTTCATCGACAATAGCGATCCGACGCAGCTCACCGCCGCGTCGAAGCATAATTATAACCTGATCGGCTATTACGAGAAAGGACCGGTCGCTGCGCGTGTTTCCTATTCGTGGCGGAGCAGCTTTCTGGCGGCGGCCGCTGTCGCCCCGGCCCAAGGGCGCGAGAACCGCGCGTTCGGCACGCTCGATGCCAGCATCAGCGTCAAGATCGCGCCGGAGGCGTCGCTCGTGCTCGAAGCGGTCAACCTGCTCGATCGCGACGAGATCGTCGAGTTCACGACCGGCCTGCCCGCCAATTATCTCGATGCCGGTCGCCGCGTGTTCGGCGGACTGCGCCTCAGCCTGTAACCCTTTCACGCAACAGCGTGCACGGTCTCGAAAAGGAACCATCATGGCCAATACCGTCGATCGCCGCGGCGTCCTGCTCGCCGGAACGGGCGGCGCCTTCGGCTTGTACAGCTGGGCAGCGGGAACAACCGCGAGGCAGCCGGCCAAGCGCACCCTGCGCCTGCCGCGGCAGGGCACTGCCAAGCCCAAAAACATCCTGTTCGTCCTAACCGACGACCATCGCTATGACGCGATGGGCTTCATGAAGGCGCAGTCGTTCGGCGAGACGCCGACGCTGGACCGCCTCGCGCGGGAAGGCGCGCATTTCCGCAACGCGTTCGTGACGACCGCACTTTGCTCGCCCAGTCGCGCGTCGATCCTCACCGGGCTGTATGCGCACCAGCACAAGGTAGTTGACAACAACCACCCGATCCCGCCGGGGCTGATTTACTATCCCGAGTATCTGCAGCAGGCCGGATACGACACCGCGTTCATCGGCAAATGGCACATGGGTGATACCGGGGACGAGCCGCAGCCGGGTTTTGATCACTGGGTCAGCTTCAAGGGCCAAGGGAGCTATTTGCCGAGCGCCGACGGATTGAACGTCGACGGACGGCGGGTGCTGCAGAAGGGCTATATCACCGACGAATTGACCGATTACGCGATCGACTGGATCAAGCAGCGCGACACCAACCGCCCCTGGATGATGCATCTCGCGCACAAGGCGGTGCATTCAGAATTCATCCCCGCCGAACGCCACAAGGGCCGCTACGCGAACGAGACGTTCCGATATCCGGACAACATGCGCAAGGGCGTGCCCGGCCGGCCGATGTGGGTCGAGAACCAGCGCAACAGCTGGCATGGTGTCGACTATGCGTATCACGGCAATCTCGACATCGCCGACTATTACAAGCGCTATATGGAGACACTGCTGGCGGTCGACGAGGGCCTTGGCCGCATCCTCGATCTGCTGGAACAGCGCGGCGAACTCGATGACACGCTGATCCTGTACATGGGCGACAACGGATTCATGTTCGGCGAACACGGGCTGATCGACAAGCGGGCGGCGTATGAGGAATCGATGCGCGTGCCTATGCTCGCGCGCTGTCCGTCGCTGTTCGCCCCGGGCAGCCAGGTTGATGCTGTGGTCGCCAACATCGACATCGCCCCGACGATGCTCGCAGCGGCCGGGTTGCAATCGCCCGCCCATATGGCGGGGTCCAATATGCTACCGATCGCGCGTGACAAGACGGCACCGTGGCGCAGGGAATTGCTCTACGAATATTACTGGGAACGCAATTTCCCACAAACGCCGACCGTCCATGCGATCCGTGAGGACCGGTACAAGTACATGCACTTCCACGGCATTTGGGACCTCGACGAACTGTACGACCTTGCCGCCGACCCCCATGAGAACGACAACCTGCTGGCGCGTCCGGGGCATGAGGAATTGGCGGAGCGGTTGAGCGGTAAACTGTTCACGCTGCTGGAACAGACCGACGGTATGCAAATTCCGCTGAGTGCCGATGCCGGCTATCGCGCGAACCTGCGCAAATCAAGCGCGGCGGGGCAGGCTCCGTTTCCGCCAAGCTTTTTCCAACCGCCGGCTCGCAGATCGCGATGATCTTCGAGCGCGCAGAAACTGCGTATTCGTGTAGGACGACCCAAATGCGGTCGCTCAGGTCGCCATTAGCGGTGACCAAAAGCGGACGCTTGTTCATGGGCCTGATACGCTCGCAGACTACAAGGCGTTTCGACGCTCAAGCGATCTTAGCGACCATTCGGAGGCGATGGACTTGGCTCAAGCATCTGTTCGCCGCCAGTGCCTATGACCTCTCCCGTCTCATAGACGCCGCTGCGTATCGCGACTTCGCGCCGGAAATCATCCGCCGCACCGACAAGGATCCCCGCTCCAAGGTCCTGCCTCGGCGCTGGGTCGTCGAGCGCACCTTAGGATGAATAACCAGATAGACGCCTTGTTCATGATTACGATCAGCGCCTCGAAGTCTCCGAGACCGTGATCCAGGTGGGTCTCGGCAGCCTCATGCTCCGCCGGATCGTCCATCCCTGAGCATTGTCAAACGGACTTTCAGCAGAGGCTCGTGATCTTTCCTTATGCTTGGTCTTGGGCATCAACTGCGGACGCCTCGATATTACGTACCCCGCGCTCGCGCTGCACCAGCGCCTGCATCTCGCGGAACACGCGAAGGCTGCACCACAGATATCCCCAAACGAACCCGGCCGCGAAATAGAGGACTAGCACAGCGCCGGCGGCCGCGGGTCCATCGGGCAACTTCCCAGCTGGTTCCAATGTGTTGCCGATGCCCACAGCCAAGCGCGCCGCAGCATCGGCCAACGGTCCAAGCTGGACCAGCGTGGCGCCAACAATGATCTTTGTCAGCCAGTCCGATATCTGTTCCAGGTTGGTATTGGGTACAACGGAGGTGCTGGCTGCAACGTCGGTGGTGGTTTCGCCCGCACGAACCCTCGGGACGCCGAACAGGAACCCCAGCACGGTGCCGGCCAGCCAAGCCGCCGTGCCCACTAGCCAGAGGACACCGAAGATGCGCAAGCTATTCTCGCTATCGTTCCCCCAAGCGAATATCCCAATCGCGATGAGACCGATAAGGTAGGCGATGAACGCCATGTATTCCCAAAAGCGGAGATCATCACCGACGCGCTCATCGTCATTCGCCACAATACGGCCTTCTATTTACGGCGGATGTGTCACCGGGCATTGCCGAGCGCGGACGGGACCTCATAATCCTATCCCCCGCAACTTGAGGTATGCCAACAGATTGGCTGGTTTGTATGGATAAGGTTCGAACGGCTGCTCGTGCTTGGCATACGTCCCACTGGTCCTCAGACGCACCAGCGCGCTAGGATGCACGCCTTCCGTCCGGTCCTGCCCGATCGGCCGTAGCGTCCTGCCGAGAAGCTTCCAGACGCCCTTGATAGAATCAATGAGCGCCCCTTCTGCGTTCTCCTCTCGCAGCTTGCGTACGCGCCGTTCCAGATAGTCCTCGTCGAAGTCGAGAAGCGGCTTGGCCTTATCCACCATCCACAGGAAGGCTTGGTCGGATAGAACAGGATCGGGATAGCCGCCGCCGATATTTGAATGAGCGCCAGCGAACCAGACTTGGTCCACGTCCTGGTCTGGCCCGATCTCGCTGCTGTCCCATATTGCAGGTAGGAAGTTACGCCGACGCTCGTCGATCGCAAGAGCTTGATAGGCGCGCCTAGTCTTTCGACCCAGTGTGACGTCGTGGAATTCGTATCGGCGGCGGCCGACGCGGCCGAGCAGATTACCTGGGATACCTAGCGATCCTACCGTGTCCCATACTCCGAGCAGATCAACACCAGGCTGCCGATCCGCAAGCCGCACGATATCTTTCAGTGCATCCGGGTGCCGCTCGTCCGGCTTGGTCCGGTAGTAGTTCCAGACATCCTCCAGTCGGTCGAGATCACCTTTGTGCAGCACACCCGCTAGGTTCACCATGCCTGCCAAGCTGCGCACGGTATAGGCGCCTCGCGAGAAGCCGAACATCACGATGCGGTCGCCTGGTTCGTAGTTGACCGCCAGAAAGCTGTAGGCTTCCTGCACGTTACTCCCCAAACCAAGCCCAATCGTGCCGCCCAGGAACCGGTCCAGACCGTTCCCCGTCCCCACGCCCTTGTCGTAGTACACCGTCTGCGGATCCCCATTCCGAGATCGCGTCAACACTGCCCGAACCATCTTAGTGACGTTAGTCGGGGCTCCCTTCTGATCGGGCGTGTTCCACGTACCGTCGCAGCAGATCACCAGCGTCTTGGGCATCTTCCCATCCCCCTCGGCTACATTCCCGCAAGCTCTTCAGCCGAAACCTTTCACAATATCGCCCAGCGACGCGGTCACGTCGGCCATGAGGCGCAGCCGCTCTGGATGCCCGGCGGCGCGCTCAGTAGCCGCCCGCAGTGCTGCTGCCGCGTTGACCGCCCGGCCGGCTAGTGCGTTCCAATCATCGGAAAAGCGCTCCATCTCTCGACCGATCAGGTCGGTATAAGCCGCTAGCGCTCGCTCCCGATTTTCACGGACGAGGCGAGCCTCAGCTGGTGTGCCGGCCACCGCCAAGTCCGCATCAAGGCTTGCATGCGCTTCCTCGAAGTTGCGGCGCGCTACGTCGAGCACAGCGTCCAGCGTCGTCATTTCTCTTCTCCTAACCGGTCGTCCGGGCGACGGCGGCGAGCCGTGCCAGCGCAGCGGCCGCGTCTTCCGCTGACACAGGTTTCTTCTCGGCATAGGCCGCATGCTGAAGGTCCAGCGCGGCGAGGGCAGAGATGGCAGCTGCCAACGCATCGGGCGGTTGGCTTGGACGCCGCACTAGTGTCGTCACAACGGCCGCCGCCTCTAATGCTGGATCACGGGCCAAAGCAGCCTTGGCGCCTGCCTCACCGCCCACCGCTACGCCCGCGTGCTCCGCCACATCACGTAGCGCTGGCACGGGATCGAGCGCCTCGGCGCGTACGAGATTGCGTATTGTCTCGGCGCCGAGGTCGGCTGTGATTTTGTCTAAGGCGATATGTAGATCGCGCTCACGCTCCAATGACCGTCGCAACTGGTTGCTGATCATGCGGAGCCGATCGCTGGCGACAAGGAGGCGGCGTCGTTGAGCTTTGTCAGCCAGCGCGCCGCCAATCTGCTGCGCCGCCTTCCCCACGACGGGCGCCAAGGGCGTGACGCCTACGGCCTGACCGAACGCGCTCACGCTGGCCGCTGCGCGGATAACGGCGTCTTCCATGTCCCCCTCAGCGTCGTATGCCGCCTCAGCCGCGAAGGCGCGGTAGGCAACGCTTAGCGCGATTGCTGCTTCGGCACGCAACCGCATCACGCCGTCGAGCCGCGCCGCCTGGCGTATGACCGCGCTGTTCCGCCGAGCTTCGGCGGTGGCAAGGACATCGCAGTCCGGGTTCACCCCAGACATTGCACCTGCACGCGTGACCGCAGGGCGCCCCGCAGCGTCACGGCATTTACTCATGACGGTGTAGGCGTAGTTAAAGCTGTCGTCTGCCGCAGCATCCAGTAAGCGACGGCGGCGGTCGTCTATCTCCTCGACAAGGGCGGTTGAGACGGCGACGCCGGTTCCTGCCAGGCGCCCGGCCCCTGCGCGATCGGCGGTTGCGCATGATGCGAGCATCACACCTACGAGCGCTACTCCCAACGCATGCTGCCCCGCCACCGTCCTCGACCGCCAGGCACCCGCTTTCCCGAAGAAGCTGCAATCCGGCAGATTCCCGATCATCCAAGACGAACACAATGTTCACCCCCTCCTGCCAGTTATTCGGCAACACTACCCTTTTGATTTCATGCTAGATTCCGCCAATTCGCAGCAGCTATTACTAAATGTTACACGGTCCTATCACAGTCGTAAAACTTATACGTTCAACTTGTATACCGGGTACAACATCGGCATTACAGCCTGCCTTACAGCGAAAGTTTTTGGGGAACCTGCGGTGTTTTACAGGTAAGATAAGTTTTAATTAAGTCACCTTTCTGGCTAGTCAATCTCCAAGCGACCGAAGAAATGGCAGGGATGGCATAAAAAAGTACTCGCCGCCCTTCATTGTCACTGCCTGCGCAATCGGATCTACCGACTTGAAGTGTTCCGACATGCCCTGCTTCGCATCCCATAGTGTCGGACACGATATGGACGGGCGCTTACCTTGGCCGATGACCAGGTCGAGCCCGGGCGCGTGAGATCCGATATGAAGGGGAAAAGCAGCATTGTTGGCCCAGTTTTTTTGCACGAACTCGAATTGCTCGACAAGGTTAGCATTGAAGGCCATGAATAGGAGACCAACGCCGCTAGTCGGCTTCCTGTCGGGATCCTCGTCATTCAGGTCGTCGGAACGTTCGCCATACGTTTGACCCCGCCGTGCCATGACGTGAAGCCGTTCGTCCTCGTGCGTCTCGAAGCCGCCACTGCCGCGCGGATTCATCTTCCGGATGTGACCAAAAAACGGGCATTTACCTCCGTCCAGGTCGGCAGCGTAGTCAAAGTCGTTAAGTACCGGATCGCTGCCGCACGGTGGCAGCGCGACCGGCCTGCCGTCTTCGAAGCGGCCTACGATCATGGCTCCGGCCAAGGCGCGAGCCGTCGGCTTCAGACCGAGCGCGGTTGCGAGAACGTTCTCTTGCTGCTTGAAGAGTTTGACGTTCTGTTCAAGCTTTCGGAATACGAAATAGCTTCCGAAATGGACCGACGGATCAGGCGCCGCAGGGTCTGGAACGATCGCACGTCCGGGTCCGAAAGCCGGATCCCACACCTCGATAGATTCCTCCGCCTGGACATCCTCCTTAAAGAACAGTGGCTGACTACGCCCATCGACGTAGCCGAAATGCTCGATACCCTCGCCCACCAAGTTAAGCTGTTCCTTACCCGTCTGGTCGCCAAGCAACACGAGTAGCGGATGTGCGGCGATCATCATCTTGACCCTTCTCACGGTGACGTCGTGCACATTCTGATCGGCATCGCCTACGAGGATTACGGCATCGACGATCTGGCGAAAGTGCCCGTCCCACCCGTCAACGTCCGCGTCCTTAAGCTCCTCTTGAGTTATATGGCTGGTCATGCCGCGCTGAAACGCTTCGTCGTCCGGTTGCGACGCCTTGGGTATGCCCAAAGCCTCGTAACCTGCCGCGCTGAGGCCGACCCCGACGTACGGTGTGCCGCCGGGCCCCCCTGCCTTGAACGACGCTATTTCAGCAAGATGGTCCTTGGCTGATTTCATCAAAGCGGCGACGATGCCGTCGCGTGCGAGCTCAGCGAGCAAGCTTTGAGCTTGCTCTCGATTAGACAGTTTCAAAAATAAGGCCGTGAAGGCTTTGCGCGCATGGGCCTTCAGGATATTCGGCTGGAGGGCGTCGAGCATAGACGCGTCGTCGCCGCTGGCGGCTTTCCAAGAGATCGGCTTATCCAACGTTACAGTCATACCACCCCCAATATAGTTGCGAACTAACTTCGCCCCGTTAGTGGGGTCACCACTTTGGGTTTTTACAGGGCAAACGTTTGTTGTAAGACACGAAATTTTGCGATAATCACGTAATACGAATTATACTCGCAACAAAACGCGCGCATACATCGAAGATCCTATTTTGTGTGATATACTTCAATATAGCGCTATATTACCTTTTGAATATCGAGATGTAAACATTTTTTCCAAGTAGTTTGTAATACTACGTTTGAAGTATAACTATCTATCGCCCGTTCATCAATAATACCTCATTTGAAGTATCGATTCTGGCGGCGAGATCGAAGGTCGTGAACAAGCCCCTAATTTGACAAGTCGATTCTGAGCCGAGGGTCAGGTCTCGTTGATCACAGTCAGAAGTTGACGGTTGCGGCGAGCGCGACGGCAGAGAAGGAACGGTCGGGCAGCGGTCGTAGGGGGTGGCGACGCGGCGCCAGTCCTTTACCCTAAGGCTGCCGAACATGATCTCCATGCGACCGCAACGCCGGTAGCGGCGCTTCGCCGAGCTAGTATCGGGCGAGACGCCCGAAATGGTGCCGAGCCGGGCGGATCAGGCGTTTCACGCCGCTAAACACGCAGGTCGAAACACCGAACGATAGGCGAACTACGAGCGCGACGAATACGTGACCCACAATCCGACATTCAACCCGCCAGCCTGACCGCCCGGAAGCGGACATTTGTTAATGTGATCCAGATGAGCTGCTGCCGGTTCCGTGGACACCGAGATAAGGTGTTTTTGGAACCGGAGGATGGAGATG